>JAEWLZ010000262.1 GCA_023457295.1 Cyanobacteria bacterium OH_PDB_112 | reverse complement strand
GATTATAGACTTCCCATTTATAGAAAGAGGCGTTGTGGAAGATAAATGACCGGAAGAACCTGCTACTAGAGTAGAGCGTCCAAAATTAACAGCCTTATGAGAATTCATTTTCATTGTTTTTGTTCTTGCTACATTTAAATTAAAAGAACTTACTTTCATCTCTGCCATATCAAACCCAGCCTTTCGTATATGTCTCTTACCAAAAAATAAAATATTATAATACGGATTAATAACTCAACAAATAATAAACTTGCTAGTTAAGCATTATAATTGAAACAAAATGTTACAATTATAATACCATGTAAAAATACTATTTGATTAATTACATCAATTATAAAAATTATTTATTCTTCAAAGTTTTTATACTGTTCGATAAGTTCGGTTTCAGGATAACCTTCGATTTCTAAATCATCTGAGGGTTCATCGTAAGTATACTCATCATCTGTACAAAATAGAATAATTTCGCGCCTGTCAGTCATAGGAAGAAGTTCTTCCTCATCAAGCACTAAAATTTCGCAATTTATATATTTGCGTTTTGTTTCGGAATAAAGTTTTTTGTTTATAGTATGTGCCATCTTTTTCACTTCCTTTACTATTAGCCGCCGATATTCAAAACTGCACAAACGGCTTTTCAACTAAACTGTGCAATTCTGCGGTTTTTCTTTCAGCCTAACATATCGGTTTTGTTTTTTAATGCTCCGAAATAATATTACTATTTTGGAGTATAATTTTTTTATGACAGATAGTTTGACAGTTAAAAAACTTGAGCAAATAGCAGGAAAAGATAACGTCTTGAGCGAAAAAGAAGACTGTTATCCGTATGCTTTTGATGTGACAAAAATCGATTCAAAAGTGAATATTCCAAATTATGTAGTCTTGCCTGAAAATAAATTTCAGGTGCAAGAGATAGTAAAATTTGCCGCAAAAAACAAAATACCGATAGTCCCGCGCGGAGCAGGCACAAATCAAGTTGGGGCTTGCATTCCTTTAAAAAAAGGTATTGTAATGCACTTTTCAAAAATGAATAAAATAATCTCCATTGATGAAAAAAACTTGACCTGTAAAGTCCAACCCGGCGTCGTTGTAGGGAATCTTCAAAAAGAAGTTGAAGCCCGGGGCCTATTTTTTCCTCCAGACCCTTCAAGCCTTGCGGTGTCCACAATAGGCGGTGCTATCGCACAATCCGCAAGCGGCCCCAGACATTTTAAGTATGGGGGGACTCACAACTATGTGCTTGATTTGGAAGTTATAACTTCTGAAGGTGAAATCATTCATACAGCTACAAACACTAAAAAAAATGTGGCGGGATACAATCTCACACAACTTTTCACCGGTTCTGAAGGGACTTTGGGCATAATCACTGAAGCCACTTTAAAACTCATTCCAAAGCCTGACGTTCAAAGGGTTTTACTTGCTTTTTTTGATGATTTGCAAGATTCCGCCCGTACCGTCGAAAATATTATTTCGCACAGACTTCGTCCTTCAACAATTGATTTAATGGATAAAAAAACTATCGAAACTATCGAAAAATTCCACCCGACAGGCATACTTCGCCCTGCGGAAGCCTGCTTGATTATAGAAGTTGACGGAACAGAGATTGATGTAAAAAATCAAATTGAGCAAATAAGTTCTGTTTGTCGTGATAACAACTCATCAGAACTAAAAATCGCACGAAATCAAGAAGAATCCGACAGAATTTGGTTTGCCAGAAGGCAAGCATTCAGCTCTGTAACCAAACTGGATTTTGATGTGGTTTCAGAAGATATAGTAGTTCCTCCTGATAGGCTTGTAGATACTGTAAGAAAAATTCAGGAAATTTCAAAAAAACATTCCATTATAATCACAATAATGGGACACTCCGGAGATGGCAATTTGCACCCTCATTTTGCGCTTGATTTAAGGGATGAAGACCAACGTAAAAGGTACAAACTTGCAGAAAAAGAAATGATTGAATATGTTCTTTCAATAGGAGGAACGATTACAGGAGAACATGGCGTTGGAATGACAAAAAAACAATACCTACCGCTTGTAAACTCCAATACAAAATTTATGCGACTTATAAAACAAGCTTTTGACCCTCAAGATATTTTTAATCCCGGAAAAATTCTATGAAAAATTTTGAAGACTATCAAGACGAAATTTATACCTGCTCACGCTGCGGGCTTTGTCAAAATGTCTGTCCTATTTTTGATATTACAAAAAAAGAAACAACTGTTTCACGAGGATTTTTTTCAGCTTTAATGGGAGTTTTAAGGGGTCATATTTCTTTTAACAAAAAACTCCGAAAAAATATCGACATGTGCTTAACCTGTAATAAATGTAAAGAATTTTGCCCATCTGGAATTGATGCGGAAAAAATTATAACTTCCGCCAAAATCGCATCATTTAAATACACGCCTTTATGGAAAAAGCTTGCCACAAGAGCTTTATATTCTCGCTTATTTTTAAATATAGCGAGCATTTCGAAGATTTACAGGTTTTTTCCTGTTCTAAATTTCACAACTTTCGGAAAAATTTTGCATAAATTTTTGACACCGACAACACAATACAAAAAACAAACAACGCAGTGCGATAATTCGATTAAAACAGTTATTTTCAGCGGCTGCGTAAATAATTATTTTAACTCATCATCGCTGAATGCGCTTAGGATGCTTCTTGAAAAAAACGGTATAACCCATACTATGCCCTATTTTGATTGTTGTGCCATTCCTGCGTACAACATAGGTGATGTTGAAAATTTTGTAAAAATTGCAAAAAAAAATCTTGATAAAGTTTCTGATGATGCGGATTTTGTGCTTTTTGACTGTGCAAGCTGCAAAAAAGCTTTTGCGCTCTATGCTGAGATTTTAGAAGGCGAATATAAAGAAAAAGCCCAAAAAATCTTTGAAAAGTGTAGACATATCAACGAATTTTTGGCAGAGCAGAAGATATTTCCTGCGGCAGCGGCAGGGAAAAAAGCGGCTTATCATAAACCTTGTCATACAGATTGCATTGAAAAAACTCTAGAAACAGCTTTACACGCAGGACTTAGACTTGAAGTTCTTCCCGATAAGTGTTGTGGTTCTGCGGGATTATTTTTTCTTGAAAATCCTAAAATTTCTGCGGAGCTTGCCAAAAAACGCGCAGAAGATTTTGAAAAATATGAATATATTTTCACCGATTGCCCCCTTTGTCGCTTAGGACTTATAAAAGGTGCTGTTCTACAAAATTCAAATGTAAAAATTGCGAATTTTGTTGAAATTTTTCAGAATATTCAATAACTATTTTTTTATAGCCTGATAAAGTACAATTGAAGCGCAAACGGCGACATTTAGTGATTCAACTTCGTTTTGGAGCGGAATTTTTACAAATTCGTCCACATATGCTGTTGTCTCGGGTGAAAGTCCTTCAGCTTCCGAGCCGAACATAATTACAACAGGCATATTAAAATTCACCTTATCCAGGTCTGTTGGGGATTTTGCGGGGTCCAAAATTGTTCCCAAAAACTTATGATTTCGAAATTGTTTTCTAATCACCGCTAAATCATCGTATTTTACGATAGGGATTTGAAATAAATTACCCGTAGCCGCTCTTATAACTTTTGGATTGTACAAATCCACACAATCTCCCGCCAGAATAATCAAATGAACCCCCAAACCCGTTGCTGTACGGATTATGGTACCAAGATTTCCGGGGTCTTTTATATTTTCCAAAAGCAAAATAGTCTTTCCGTTGAGTTTTTCAAATTCGTATTCTTTTTTGCGCGCTATTGCTACAATTTCAGGCGGGGTTTGGGTTGTAGCTATTTTTTTTATCACAGATTCTGTCACCAAAAATTTTTCTTCCGCCTCAAAATCAGTTTCTTCAATTGAGAAGATTTTTTCGACTTTGATGCCATTTTTTATGGCTTCTTCAACAGCTTTTAGCCCTTCCAACAAAAAAAGCCCCGTCTCATCGCGAAATTTTTTTTGTTCTAAAGATGCCGCAAACTTGACCGTATCGTTATTTACACTTGTTATTGACTTTGCCACTTTTTCACCTGCTGTATTTCTTCTTCACTCAGCATATTATAATTTATCAATTTTTCATCAAAAGGTGCTTTTGAGAGCGGAACTATTTTGTAATTTTCATCAATATAAACCACTCTTTCGATTCTTACTCCAAAAGCTCCGTCTTTGTAAAGTCCCGGCTCGATACTGAAACACATATTAGGTTTCAAAAGGACTTCTCCGGCTTCCGAAAAAGTAATGAATGGAGGATTTTCATGTACTAAAATTCCGACACCATGCCCTGTTGAATGAGAAAATTTGAACCCTTCAAGTGCATTTTTTTCAACAATTTTGCGCACAACTTCATCCAAGTTTTTACCCATGGATTTGGGAGTTAGATTAAAATTAATCCCTGCCAAAAAACCTTTAAGAACCGCCGTATAAATAACTTTGTAGTCAAAGCTCGGCTCATGTCCCACAAAAAAAGTTTGAGTAATATCTGTAGCATAACCGCCTTTAAAATAACCGCCACAATCAAGCAGAACCAAAGTATTGTCGATAATTTTTTCAGACGGTGCCGTAAAATGGACTATTGCGGTATCTTCTCCCGATGCGGCTATGGTTTTAAAACTTAAACCTTTTGCCCATTGCCTTTCGAAATATTTTTTTGTTTTATTCGCAAGCTCAATTTGCGTCTTTTGATTTTTTCTCGCTAACCATTTTTGAACTTTTTTGATAACTTTATCGGTTTTTTTAAAACATCGTTTCATATATTCAATTTCAGATTGGTTTTTTACGGCTTTCATCTCTGCAATTGGGCTGTTTTTAACTGCTTTCAAAAGATGCTGTTCAATTGCATTATAAGTTTTCATATTGATTGAAGACGTTATCACCATTGTTTTTTGAGGTATTTTTAAATATTCAAAAAACTCATTTTCCGGCAAAATTTCAAATTTTTTACCGATTTTTTTGCCAAAATTACTTTCAAGTTTGCAATCGGTAAAAATTAAACATCTTTCACGTTCAATTACCGCTTTTGCCTTAAAACAAGAGCTATAAAGTATGGAATTTGAGCGATAATTAGTCAAATAAGCTATTTCATCAAGCTTTGTGATGATTATAATATCGGTTGTCATTTCATTTTGGATTATGCCGAGTTTTTTATCCGCACTCATGCCCGTAATTTTTTCTTTTACCTGATAAGCTGATGCCGATTTAACAGAAACCCCTTCCTGTACGGGATCTTTATCATAAAGTACAAATTCAGCGTTTTTTACTTCTTTTTTAAGTTCACAAAAAGAATGATAGCTTATTTTAGAAGAAATCACCCCTATTTTTAGATTTGTTTTGCGCTGTAAAATATCAGCTATCGCTCTTCTTTGAGTTTTTGCCAATTCAAGCTTAACAACTGTTATAAGGCTATGATAAACTTCTTCATCCGCTTGTTTATGATATCTCCCGTCAACGAACAAAAAAGCATCATCAATCCCAACAAGAACATCTCCTGCCGAACCCTTAAAACCTGTAAGATGATAACGAGAATTCTCCTCAAGAGGCACATATTCATTAAGATACTCGTCTGTTGACGGTATCAAAAAATAATCAAGATTTTCTTGTTCTAAAAACTTTCTGAGGTCGCTTAATTTGCTCATTTTCCTCCCGTAATTAAGGTTTTTGCAATAAATAATAAAGCAGTGTTCTTACACCTACTCCTGTCGGTCCTTTTGAAAGCCCTCTGATTTCTT
Source organism: Cyanobacteria bacterium OH_PDB_112 (assembly GCA_023457295.1). Lineage (GTDB taxonomy): Bacteria > Cyanobacteriota > Vampirovibrionia > Gastranaerophilales > CAJFVJ01 > JAEWLZ01. The sequence goes on along the minus strand of JAEWLZ010000262.1, from coordinate 15,205 downwards.
TATCAGGAACAGCACATCCTGCTATATCAAGGTGAGCCCAATTTGTGTCTTTTACAAATTCTTTAAGAAAAACCGCAGCGGTCATTGTACCGGCGTAACGACCTCCTGTATTTTTCAGATCCGCCACATCACTTTTCAGCATAGTCAAATGCTCTTCATACATAGGCATTTGCCATATACGTTCTCCTGCATTTTCAGAAGCCTCTTTAAGCTTGTCGACAAGACCCTGATTATTACCCAAAACTGCTGCTGCTTCTTGACCTAAAGCCACGCAACAAGCTCCCGTAAGAGTTGCAATATCAACAATCTCGTCAACTTTTAAATCTGATGCGTAACAAAGGGCATCCGCAAGAGTCAGACGTCCTTCAGCATCAGTATTATCTACTTCAATAGTTTTTCCGTTAAGAGCTGTCAAAATATCGCCCGGACGATAAGCTTTTCCTGAAGGCATATTTTCAACGGCGGCAATAATTCCGTGAATTTCGATATCAAGATTTAATGCTTTTGCATAATTCATAATACCCAAAATACAAGCTGCGCCAGACATATCACCTTTCATTTCACGCATTGATGAAGCAGGTTTTATATCCAACCCGCCACTGTCGAAAGTAACGCCTTTTCCAATCAAAGCAACCTTTTTGCGAGGATTTGCAGGGGTATATTTCATGTGAATAAATTTTGATTCATTTTCAGAACCCATACCAACAGCATAAAAAGCTCCCATACCTTTTTCTAAGGCATCTTTTCCTTCTATAACAGTTGTTTCTATACTTTCTATACCTAGCGCCGTTTCAGCAAGCTTTGCAGGATTAACAACCATAGCAGGCTCATTAACCAAATCACGCGCATAATTTGCCGCATTGGCTATTATTTCGCCTTCTTTTATTCCTTCTTCAATCTGTGAAAGAATATCCGCATTGATTTCAACTATTTCAAAAAACTCTGTATTATGAGATTTTTTAGTTTTATATTTTTCAAACTTGTATCCGCCGAGTAAAACACCTTCTGTAATTGCTCTTGCGCAATCTTTAGGAGCGAGTCCGCCGATTCCTGCACCATGCAAAATTGATGCGATTTTTTTGGGTTTCAGAGTGGATTCGCATTTTTTAATAATTTTGGCGTTCAACTCACGTAATTTGGTTAAATTAAAATCTTTTGCCTCACCTAACCCGGCCACAAGAACTTTTGAGGCTTTTATTTTCCCGTAAGTCTGTAAAATATATGTATCGCCAAAATTACCTTCAAATTTGTCTTTTTTTATGACAAATTCACTTATCAATCCACCCAAAGCACTGTCAACAGCTCCTGTTGCTCCACCGGGACTTGTAACCCCTTTGAATAAATTGACTATTACAACATCTGCTTCGACATCTTGCAAAGATGATATTTTGGCTTTTATTTCCATCCTAAATCCCTCGTGAAAATCTAAAATCTCTACTTATTATACTCTTTTTTTAGATAACCGTAAATAATAATCCTTTACATTTTGGGGATAGAAATTTATTTTTTGATATAATTCTATTTGGAAGTTGAGGCGGGTTTAAGTATGAAAATTCATGAATATCAATCAAAAAAATTATTCTCAGAATACGGAATTGCCGTCCCTGAAGGATTTTTAACACAAAGCAGAGAAGAAATTTTAGAAGCAGGCAAAAACCTGGGCTTTCCATGCGTTGTAAAAGCACAGGTTCATTCAGGAGCAAGAGGAAAAGCAGGCGGTATAAAATTAGCCCGAAATCTTGAAGAATTAGAACTTCATGCCAAAAACATTTTGGGTATGGAGCTTAAAAGCATTCAAACGGGCGATGAAGTCAAAATTGTCAGAAAAGTTTGGGTCGAGCAGGGTGTAAATATAGACAAAGAGCTTTATTTAGCAATTACAGTCAATCGCAACACCGAAAACATTGTTATAATTGCCTCTCCCTCCGGAGGTATGGATATAGAGGAAGTTGCCGAAGCAACTCCCGAAAAAATTATAAAAGAAGATATCGACATTACAAAAGGAATTTCTGATGAAAACCTTGCGAAAATAAATGCCTGTGTCGGCTTTGACATTTCTTCCACTGTTCGGGGACTTTATGAGTTTTTTGTTCAAAAAAACTGCTCTCTTGTAGAAATTAACCCTCTTGTAGTTACAAAAGAAGGTTCTGTAATAGCAATTGACGGGAAAGTGAATTTTGATGATAACGCACTGTACAAAAATCCTGAATTACTTGAACTAAGGGATATTGAGGAAGAAAATCCTCTTGAAGTCGAAGCATCTAAATTCAACCTCAATTATATAAAATTGGACGGTACAATCGCCTGCATGGTAAACGGCGCAGGGCTTGCTATGGCGACTATGGACTTGATAAAACTCGCAGGAAAAGCTCCCGCCAACTTTCTTGATGTGGGCGGCGGCGCAAGCAAAGAAAATATAGAAAATGCTTTCAGAATTTTGCTTTCTGATGAAAATGTTGAAGCGATTTTGATAAATATATTCGGAGGAATTCTTCGCTGTGATATTTTAGCTCAAGGAGTTAAAGACGCGGCTCAAGCACTTGATATAAAAATCCCAATAATAGTAAGGCTTGAAGGAACAAATAAAGAAATTGGAGCAAAAATTCTTGCCGAATCAGGAATGAAATTTATTGTGGCAAAAGATTTAAACCAAATTTCAGAAGCTTTAGGAGGGTTGAATTAATGACAATATTCGTAAACAAGAATTCAACCGTTATAGTACAAGGCATCACGGGCTCTCAAGGAGCTTTCCATACCGAAAAATGTCTTGAATACGGAACAAAAATAATCGGCGGCACAAGCCCGAATAAAGAAGGTCAAGAAATTTTTGGACTTCCTGTTTTTAATACTGTTGCAAACCTGGTAGAAAAATTGGGCACCGTTCCTGATGTTTCAATGATTTTTGTGCCTCCAAAATTCGCGAAAAGTGCAATATTAGAAGCTATTGATGCGCAAATAGGACTTATTGTCTGCATAACAGAAGGTATTCCCGTACTTGAAATGATGGAAATAAAAAAATATCTTTCAGGCAAAAAATCTCGTCTTATAGGACCGAATTGCCCGGGCATAATCTCCTCTGATGAGTGCAAAATAGGCATCATGCCGGCACATATTCACAAAAAAGGTCCTGTCGGAATAATTTCTCGCAGCGGAACTTTGACTTATGAAGCTGTATATCAGCTTACACAACTCGGAATAGGACAATCAACTTGTATCGGAATAGGCGGAGATCCCATTATCGGAACAAATTTCATAGATTGCCTTGCAGAATTTGAAAAAGACCCGGAAACTAAAGTTATTTGTCTTGTCGGAGAAATTGGCGGAGATGCCGAAGAACAGGCAGCGGAATTTATCAAAAAAAATGTTACAAAGCCCGTAGTAAGCTTTATTGCTGGAGTTTCCGCACCAAAAGGCAAACGTATGGGGCATGCGGGAGCTATAATTTCAGGCAAAAAAGGTTCTGCTCAAGACAAAATAAAAGCACTCCAAGATGCTGGAATTGCCGTCTGCACATCACCTTCAGAGATTGGTGTAACGATTAGTAAACTTATTTTACAAAAGTAGTAAAAAACAATCTTAAAAAGTTTATACTAAATAACATAATTGGATTGTGTAAATTTTTTGAGGCAAAATGATACAGTTTTTTCCTTCTATCAAAAATGATATAAGTGTAAAAAGGGCAGAAATAAAACCTTATACTAATAATCCCTTTCGACTGAGAAATCAGCCCGGTAAAGATACTGTGAGCTTTAAGAGCATATTCAGAATTACAGAAATATCAGGAATTCCAAGCGCATACAGCAGAATAATTATGGTTTCCTCAAAAGAACAAAAAGAATTCGGGCTTTTGATTTCAGCATTGAGAGGAGAAGGACTCCAAAAAGAACTTGATACCAGCTTTAAAAAAAGAAGACATTCATTAGAAAAAACTATATCAAAAATTCTTATTCAAAAATCAAAAGAATACCCTGATAAAAATGTGCAAGAACTATTGCAACAAATGGCACCTATGGCGGAAAAACGAATTGCCCCGATACAATTAAGGATTTTAAAAGCAGCACGAAAAGAAGCAAAAAGAGGATTGGAAGGAAAAACTCAAGATATTGTTCTTGAAAACTTAAAAAAAGCAAGGACAGCTATTTTATTAAATAATGAACACTTTTTTAAGCGAAAAAAAATCATAGACTCCATTAAAGATATTTCAAAAGCAGAAAAAAACCAAAACAACCATGAAAGTTTGCAAAACATAACAGAAATTCTGTTAAAATTACCTAATTCAAGAAACCACCAGGATTCATTCATAGTTAAATACCAGCGTCGTTCCTCAAGAGAAATCGGCGAAAAATTAATAGAGCCATACACCTCCACCAAAGAACATATTATTCCTTCTAATGATCAAGGAGGGTTTTTGGCGGTTATGGCAATGGAAAATTGGGAAAGAAGCGATGAACCCTTTCATGAACTTGTCATCCGAAGACCCAAAATAGTAAGGAATATAATCCACCAATTTAATGTTATTGAACAAAAAATCAGACACGGCGAAATAGCAGACCCCAACAATTATTTGTATGAAACATCAGAAAAATTATATACCGCCTCTGACCATTTTATAGATTTACATTATAAAAAAACTACTAAACCACCGATTCAAAATAATCCAATAATTGCCACTGCCATAAAAGAAACAGGGATAAAAACCGTTAATCGTTCAAAAAAATTGCCTGAAAATACAAAAATCCCCCAACCTAAAACCAAAACACCAAATACCTTTATAGAAAATTCTAAAAAAACTTATCTTTCTTCGGAAGATAAATTGAAAGAACAATCCAAATTAAAAGAAAAACAATTTAGAAGTGCAAAAAGAGTTGAAATATTAGCAAAAAATTTATTACAGGAAGAAGAAAATAATATTGTATTAAAAGATTTGGACATTATAAGAACTTCCATAAACACAGCTATGCCCCTTAAAAGAGAACAAATTTCAAATCCTTATATCAAATGGTCTGATAAACAAGCTGAAACAGTTTCTTCTGTTTTAAAACAAATGGAAAAACATTTCTCTGAATTGAAGGAAGTTACAAAACAACAAAAATTTAAAAAAACAGAAAAACAAAGGCTTTCAAAAGAAGAAAAAACATCCATACTCCTTAGAACAGCCCGAAAATTAATAAAAACAAAAATATTAAACCAAGAACATTCTGCTGTTGAAAAAGATTTAGCAACATTAGAAGCAGCTATTAAAAATAACCAAACAGTAAAGCCTGAAGAAATATCAAGTCCTTTTATAAATACAAAAAAAGAGCTTGATAACCATAAAATTTTAAGACAAATAGTTATAAATCTATCTGCTCAGCCTAATGCTAAAGAATTAAAAGCAAATATTTTATCTCCCCAAAAAAATAATAGAATACAAATTCCATCCTCTTTAACCGAAGAAAGCCCTGACAATGAAATAATTAAATTTTTTGAAGCCTCTTTAAAAAAATTAAGAAGAAATGCCACAGAACCCAAAATTAAAAGAATATTAGACCCGAAAACAAACACAAGAAAAAAAGTAAAAATTGAAGCCCCATCAATAAAAGATGAAATGATAAATTCTTTAAAAAATACTAAAGCATTTCTTGAACAACAAGGTTCTTTTGGCTTTAATTCACCCAACTTTATAAATTATCTTAAAGACCTTGCTAGTAAAGACTCTAATGTTCATAACAATTCTCTTTACAGAGGAATCATAACTAATTTGTCAAAATTGCTAAATTCTGAAAAAGAGTTGGCGGCATAAATTATTTAAAATAACTAATTTCGACAATTTATAAAAAATTTTTTAGTCGTATAATAATAATTGTCATTTTATAATTTTATAAAGGATTTTTTATGATAAAAATGCATGTTATGGGTATAGCTATCGACACACGTACAGGTTCACCTATCGTTGTGTTAAAAGATGATGAAAATAGACGCGCTTTGCCTATTTGGATAGGTTCAGCGGAAGCAAGCGCTATTATAAGAAAAATTGAAAACATTCCCGTAACTCGTCCTATGACTCATGATTTAATTTGTACAATAATTGATGAAATGGGCTATGAAGTCGATAAAATAGAAATACATGATGTTGAAAAAGAAACATATTTTGCCAGTATTTTCTTAACTAACGGTGAAGATCAAAAAGTTATTGACGCGCGTCCTTCTGATGCAATTGCTGTTGCAATAAGAACTAAAGCCGATATATTTGTAACTTCTAATGTGGTTGCTGAAGGCACAATTTCTACCGATAAAGAAAAAGACGAACGTGAAACTCAAGAATTTAAAGATTTTATTAAAGATATTAAACCTTCTGATTTTCAGAAACTTCTTGATCAACAAAATGATTCTGATCAATAAAAATTTTGTAAGGCATGCTTGGCATGCCTGTTTTTTTAATTTTTAGAAAATTTTTTATACTTTAATCAGACTAAAAATTTAAAAAACGATAACTTGTTTTGTTTGTAAATTTAGCCCGGGTGGTACTTTACAAATACCCCGATATAATGTCCTGTTGTATGTTTCATTTTTTTTACAAAAGTATATTATTAGTTTATAAAGAATGATTTTTTTATTATTATTACAAAGTGTTAACTTTTATTGTTTTTTTAGCAATTTATTTTTTTAGGGGCGTTTTAGACAATATAAATAAATCAGAATCATTATTCACTTAGAAAGGTTGAAGTAAAATGGTACAGTATTTAACAAAAGAAGAAGTAAAGCAATGGCGAAGCTCCTTGGAAAAAATTACCCTTGAAGAATTTGCAAGAAGACTCGGTAAAGAAATTCAAGAAAATAAGCGTACTCACGATATAGTTGATATGCTTGTAAATAACGAAGCTATTTCAACCACAGAAGAATTAAAATCAAAAACAAAAACAGAAACTATTACTACCCCTAAAACAGAAAAACCTGAAAATACAATAAATTCTGTTTCTGCCCCTGTTGAGCAAAAAATTGAACCTCAAAAAGAATCAGCGGATTTGACTTTCAATAAAAATCTTACAGAAAGAGAACAAAGAGTTCTAAACTATCTTTCCGAAAAGAAAGGTGAATCCGTTAAAGCACAGGAATTAGCGAGTGTTTTAGATATTCCGCGTGATTACATTTACAAATACATAAGAAACTTGCGCAAAAAAATTGTGGAAAATGTTCTTGTAAATTCAGAAGAAGGCGGATTTATCCTAAATATTTAATCGCAAATTTAATTTAGTTTACCAAAGAAATGTCCTCTTTTTCATCGAAAGAGGGCGTTTTTTCATCTAGTGAACGCATTTTTATATCTATTCCTTCAAAATTTTTCTTAAACCCGTTCAAAAGGTCATTTGTAGTGTTTACCCAAAATTTTGAATTAACAAGGATTTTTTTAATTTTATCTCCCTCTGTAACATTTAAAATCACAGGGTCTGAGCCTTGATGCAGTAAAAGATAATCTTTTATTGCAATAATTTGTTCAAAAGCTAATTTTCTTTCAATAAAAATATCAATCAAGTTACAATTATCGACAGGTTTTACCTGATCAACCACAAGGTTTGGCACAGCGCCTTCATCATCTCCTCGGAATTGAACTTTGCCGGATAAAATAACTTTTTGCTCAGGTTCAATAAAAGAATTATATTTGTTTAAGGTTTCTTGAAAAGCAACAAATTCGACATTACCGTACAAATCTTCCACCGCGCCGACTTTAAGAAGCTTGTTATTTTTTGTGCTGATAAGTCTTACTGACGAAATCAAACCACAAATCGTAATATAAGTTCCGTCTTTTATTTCAGCCAAATCAATTGTTCTGTGAGTAGTCAAAAATGGCAGTTTGTCACGAATACTTTCCAACGGATGACTTGTAATATAAAATCCTAAAAGTTCTTTTTCAAAATGTTGAATTTCACCGTCAGAGAATTCTTCCCCTGTTTCACTCATTACAAAAGTATGCGCCGAATTATCATCAAGAGCAAAAAGCCCTATTTGCCCTGATTCTTTACGCTTATTTTCTTCTTGCACAGAAGAAATTACAGAATCAAGATTATCAATAAGCTGCTTCCTGCTTTTTTCTATTTCAGCAAAAGCCCCTGCTTTTATAAGACTTTCCAGTGTTCTTCTGTTTAAAACTTTTGGGTCTGTGCGCAAACAAAAATCATAAAAACTTTCAAAAGGCTGATCTTCGCGTGCTTTTATAATTTCTTCTATAACACCTAGTCCGACATTTTTTATTGAAGCAAGTCCAAAACGAATATTATCCCCATCAGGGAAAAAATCCGCAAAAGATTTATTTATATCAGGAGCAAAAACTTTTATATCCATTTTTTGTCCTTCTGCGATATAAGCCTGAATTTTGTCCTGATTGTCGCTTACACTTGATAACAAAGCAGATAAATACTCAACAGGATAATGGGCCTTCAAATAAGCTGTTTGATAAGCCACAAAAGCATATGCGGCAGAATGCGCACGGTTAAAGCAATATGCGGCAAATTTTTCCATAGAATCAAAAAGGTCAACGGCGATTTTTTGATCAGTTCCTTTTGCAATACATTTGCTTACAAAAATCCCTTTTTGCTCTTCCATTACTTCTTTTTTCTTTTTACCCATAGCTCGACGAAGCAAATCAGCTTCTCCAAGCGTATAACCTGCCAATACCTGAGCTATCTGCATGATTTGCTCTTGATATACAATCGTTCCGTAAGTATCTTCAAGAATAGGTTTAAGCGCCGGATGCGGGTAACTTACAGCTTGACGACCATGTTTTCTGTCCACAAAGTCATCAACCATCCCGGAATCCAAAGGACCTGGACGATAAAGAGCAACAAGCGCGCCGATATCTTCAAACGTCGAAGGTTTAAGACGCTTTACAAGAGCTTTCATTCCTGATGATTCCAGCTGAAAAACTCCATCGGTCTGACCATTACAAAGAAGTTCATAAGTTAACTCATCATCAAGCGGAATTTTATTTATATCGATTTCAACTTTGTGTTTCTTTGCAACCATTTTGACAGTATTATTAATAATAGTAAGGTTTCTAAGCCCCAAAAAGTCCATCTTGAGAAGACCTAATTTCTCAACATCTCCCATAGCAAATTCGGTTATAACATTTCCTTCTTTTGAATTTTGAATAGGAACAAGGTCAGATAAAGGATCACGAGCAATTATTACACCTGCAGCGTGCATTCCGATATTGTTTTTAAGTCCTTCGATTTGAATTGCATAATCAACAATTTCCTTAACAAGAGAATTTTCTTCATAAAGACTTTTAAATTCTTCAGAATCATCAAGCGTTTCTTTTATACTCTTGCCCATTTCTATAAGTTTGCTCAGTTTATTAGATTCGGCAAAAGGATAATCCAAAACCCTTGCCACTCCTTTAATTGCGTTTCTTGCCGCTAAAGTTCCGAAGGTGATAATTTGACAAACTCTCTCTGAACCGTATTTTTCAGTAACATACTGAATTACTTCCTCACGTCTTTCAGGACAAAAATCTATATCGACATCAGGCATGCTTACACGTTCGGGGTTCAAAAATCGCTCAAAAAGGAGGTTATGCTCAACAGGATCCAAATCCGTAATTTCAAGCGCATAAGCAACAAGGCTTCCCGCCGCCGAACCCCTTCCCGGACCTACCGGGATACCTTTTTCTTTAGCATAATTAATAAAATCCCAAACAATCAAAAAGTATGCCGCAAAACCCATGCTTTCAATAACTTCCAGCTCATACTTATAGCGTTTATCTATTTCGGGAGTGATTTCTCCGAAACGTTTTTCAAGACCTTCACGCACCTTAAAATGCAAATACGACTCTATCGTATGGCTTTTTGGCACTTCGTAATGAGGCAATACTGATTTACCCATTTCTATAATAAGATTGCACTTATCAGCTATTTCGTAGGTATTAACCATCGCAGCATCAAAAGTTTCTTTATCAAGCCATGAAAAAGCGCTTTCAAGCTCGGCTCTGGTTTTTAAATAAAATTCACTGTTTGGAAATTTCATTCTGTTTGTTTCATTGAAAAGCCGCCCGGTCTGCAAACAAAGCAATATATCATGCATTTTTTCATCTTCGCGAAGCAGATAATGGCTGTCATTTGTAATTATGATTTTGATATCAAGTTCTTTGGCTATCTTTACCAAATCAGGATTTGTGCGCTTTTGTTTTTCAAGACCATGATCTTGAAGTTCGATATAAAAATCATCCCCGAAAAGCTCTTTATATTTGCGCGCCACTTCAAGAGCTTCTTCATATGTCCCTTTTAAAAGCTTTTGTATAATCTCTCCACCAAGACATGCGGAAGAACAAATAAGTCCTTCAGAATATTTTTTAAGAAGCTCAAAATTTATCCTGGGTTTATAATAAAAACCTTCAAGATGAGAAATACTTACAAGTTTAACGAGATTTTTGTAACCAATTTTGTTTTTAGCGAATAAAACAAGGTGATAAAGATGATTATTATTAACATCTTTAACTGTAATATCGCCGTCATTCACATAAACTTCACAGCCAATTATGGGTTTTATGCCGGCTTCTTTGGCTTTGCAATAAAATTCTATTGCACCATACATAACACCATGATCTGTAATTGCAACCGCAGGCATATCATTTGCTTTAGCGAATTTGATTAAATCACTTATGCGAATAGCGCCGTCTAGCAGACTATATTCTGTGTGAAGATGTAATGGTACATAACTTTGCATAAAAAGATTTTACTTTGAAAGCAATGTGACTTCCACAAAATCAAAAATCTTTTTTACATTCCGTAAATCTGATTAATCTTCATCTTTTCTAGTAAAAGCATTAATTATTGCGCTTAAGATAAGGCTGATTCCACCCCAAATAACGACATTTTCAGCAAAGCCTTTTCCAAGAGATTTGAAAGCGAATTTATTATTTTTAACGGCTGCCAACTTATCTTCTTTTAACTTTAAATTGAATTCGCTGACAGAATTTAACATTTTTCCTATAAAACCAGTTCTTTTAGCTTTATTTTCTGAAAGGTTAAGTGTATCTTTTGAAATTTGTTGTTCAAATCTGACCCTTTCACTAGGATAATTCATTAGGGATTTTTGATTAAACATCTGAAAACCAACATCTATCGCACCCGCAAAAGCTCCTGTAAGAGCAGCGGCTTGAAGATCTCTTTTGAGCCTTGAATCACTATTATAAGAAACCGGTTCCATATTTTCACACAAGCCTTTCATTTACACATGTAAATAAACAAACTAAAGTAAAAATAATTGCCAAATTGGCTTATTAATTCTTAACAAAATTCAATATCTTAAAATATTTGATAAATTATCTGTTTTTTGGCAAATAAAACTGTTATTTTATGATATTAATAGGTTGTTTAACGATAATACCGTCACCGCCCAAAACAGAAATCTCTTTTCCTTCAATATAAAGATAAACAGGCTTGTCAGTCATATCTGAAACTGTATTGGCAACTTGTTCAAGGCGTATTGTCATACTGTTTGAACCGCCTCCGGTTTCAAAGTCTTTCGAAAAATCTATCGTGACCATATCTGAATACTCATTAACTTTTAAAAGCTGTGTTTTACGAGGAATTTCGGTTGAAAGATGTTTCTTTTCGGCTTCTGTCTGATTAGGTCCCCAAAGAAGGGCATTAATAGTGTTTTTATAAATATCATTTTTTAGAATTTTTCTTTTTACAGGTACAACAACCTGATTATTTTGCTTATCGACTTCAACCAAATAAACATTTACAATGCTTGTTTGCTCAGAATCAGTCTGAACAACTACCTCTTTTTCTTCTTCGACAAAAGAGTTTCTATTAAGGAAAATAAATCCTACAAGCAAAATTATTGCGGTATAAATTAAAAATTTTTTCATCTAATCTCTCTTTTGGATGCTGATAATGATGATTTTAGAATTATTTTCCTTTTTTTTCAATAGTGATACAATATAATAATCATAATAGTTTAGATACGGAGAAAAATAATGTCTAAAAAAATCACAAAAGAGATGGGAATTATAGAAGTCGTACAACAATATCCGCAAACTTTAGAAGTTTTTCAACGCTATGGATTGGGCTGCATAGGCTGTGCTGCTGCCAGATTTGAAAATCTTGAAGCAGGAGCAAAAGTTCACGGCATTGATGTTGATGCTTTTGTTGAAGACCTAAATTCTGCAATAGAAGAATAATTCAATATCCTGATTTAAGCCATATGGTCGATGATGATGCCATAAAAACAGTTTAAACTGTAATACACAGGGGAGAATCAGGTATGCAAAAAAAATATATTGATACCATAATTAAAAATAATTCACAAGCACAACCAAAAGAAGGGATTCTTTGGGCTTGGCAAAATCAACACCCTACAATCAAATGGTGGTTGGTTTTATCTTCAATTTTTTATATTTTAGGCACAATCTTGGTTATGATTAATTTGTAAAAATCATAACTCGATTTTTATTTTAAAATCTTTCTTTTGTTTTTTTGGTTTTTGAATTTCTTCAACAGCTTTTTGAGCTTCTTTTGTGCGTTTTTTTCTCAAAAGCATATCGCAAAAAGCCTCAAGTCTTGTGATAAAACCGGCTTCTCCCGTATGTTCATCGATAGTCAAATTCAAAATAGGTTTTTTAAGTTTTTTAGAAAATCTTGAAATCCGCTCCACCATAATCGAATCAGGACCACAGCCAAAGGCAGTTATTGTAATAATGCCCTCAATATCATTATCATCCATATAATAACCCGCCGCACCTGTCATCTCATATTCATTTGCCCAATATATTTGAGTTTCAAGAGTTTTAAACCCTTCTTCTTTTTGTTCTTTAGTAAGCATCTCCGCCGTATACGGCTGAATTCCCATTTTTTCAAGCTTTTGCAATGCTCTCATGCTTACTTGAGTATCGTATAAATTATAACCATGCGCCAAAACAGCAACTTTTATATTTTCTGTTTTGAGGATAGATTTTATAACAACTTTACCTGATACAGCTGTTTTTAAAGCCTGCTCAAAAGACATTCCCGAACGCAGCATGCGATTAAAATTATTTTGATATTCCCACCCTTTTTTACTCGCACTTTTAATTTGTTCATCATCTGTTATGCCAAGAGGCGCAACGGATTCTTTGAGATATTCATAAAATCCCTGATCTTTTTGTGATTTATCTAGAGTCGGCTCAATCAACAAAAAATCTTTTTTGACTACATTTCGTACCAAATCAGGCAATCCTCGAATTTTGGAACAGTTGTAAATTTTGTGGTCAATTGACTGAATACTCGGCACATAAATTGTTTCAACTCCTTTTTCGAGCAAATCAAGAATATGCCCCACAAAAACTTTTACAGGCAGACAAGTTTCCGATACGACAAGAGCGCTTCCTTTCGATACCATTTGTTTTGTGGTATGCGATGAAAGAATAGTTTCAATACCAAGCGCCTCGAAAAAACCGCACCAAAAAGGATAATAGTTATAATATCCTAAAGCTCGCGGTATACCTATTTTCATTAAAAATTCTCCGTTATTTTGATTGATGGCAAGGAGTGCTTTAAACTTTTTTAAAGACAAGCTTCTACAAATACATTATAAAACAAAAAATATTCTCTTACGAATTTTTAGACAATACGCCGTTTTTTTTATATAATTGACACAACACTGATGGAGAAGTGTCCGAGTGGTTTAAGGTGCAGACCTGGAACGTCTGTGTACTGTCAAAGGTACCGCGGGTTCGAATCCCGCCTTCTCCTAATAAAAGTCCGACACCATAGAGGTCTCGGACTTTTATTTTAGTTTGCATTTGGGATAAGAACCACAAGGCGAACGAACAAGACAACCCCGCCTTCTTTTTTTATTATATGATTGTGTGGTCAATAACTTTTATTCTATTTTGGGAATTTAATGCAACAAGAGTGGCGTCTTCTCTTTTTATTGAACCAATCAACAAAGCGTCAATTTTAGCAATATCAAAAGTGACTTTTTCAAGTAAATGATTTAGGGTTGAAGAAATTAAGTGACTTTCATTATCACCTTGTTTTGCCTTTGATAAATCTATTCCTTTTTTAGTTATATGTTCTTCTACCATTGGGACAAATGATAAATAATTTACATGAAGGAAAGAATCAGAGTCTACAATATTTTTGTAATCCATTTTGGTTGTAAACATGATTCCTTTCTTTATGTCTCGTCCTTCTGCATTTGCGCATGCAATTCCTCTTGATTGTGTAAACCAAGTTCCATATAAGCCAGGTCTGTTTTCAAATCCTTGATTAATTATTTGAGCGTTATCCTTGCTATAAGGGGCACCTTTATACCAATTAATTTTATTAATTTCTTTTGAATCTAACATCTTATATTTTTTGGATAATTCTTTAATTTTTTTAGAATTATCTAATAATATCTCTGTTGCAATCTTACCCCCTAATTCGTTGTATTTTTTTTGTATTTCTGGAGGATTTGGCTTGCCGAATTGTGATTTATGTAAATTAAATAATTCCATTATTTCATTTTTTGAAACTACTTCATTTTTAAATAAATTTATAAACTTTTCCAATAAGGTTATTTTTTTAGAAGAACCGAAATTTATATTGTTTTTAGCAATATCAAGAGTATCTTTTTGAATAACTGTTTTGTTTGAATATTTAGCATTACTACGGTACTTATTTTCATTATAGGAATAAGCATTAGCCTTTGTACTTATTCGGGTATTCATATTTAAGCCTCCTTCTGGCATTTTAAACTTTATATAAAGGATAAAACGGATTGAAAAAAAAATTGTTCAATTGAGCTAATAAAAAAAAATCTGTAATTCTAGTAAAATCATTGCAAATATTGCCATTAGAGTTGTTAAATTCCATTTAACATATCTTAATACTTGTTTTATTTGATTATAATTCTGCATTTTCTAAAAATTCAGTTAAATGTAAGTATTGTTCAAATGATGAAAGTAAAGTATTAAAAGCATTTATTAAAAATGAAATTCAAAAAAAGAACTTTGCTACCAAAACTGCAACCTCCTTTTTTTAGTCCACTATTTCGAAAATAACAGCTTTTTTGTTTGCACAAAATACCGCTATCGACGTAACAAAAATAGCCAAATCATAAACTAAGTCTAGCGTTTTTCAAAAAGCGTCCTGTTTAAACCTCTTTTTTTATAGTATTCTTAAGTAAAAAGAATAGGAGATAAAAATGGAAGTTAAAGATTGCAATGGAAATATTCTTGAAAATGGGGATTCAGTAATCC
>JAEWLZ010000261.1 GCA_023457295.1 Cyanobacteria bacterium OH_PDB_112 | reverse complement strand
GCATCGGCGGCAGCATGACCATCGAGCAGATGGGGCTGTATGAAAGGCTGACGGAGCATAACACCGTCTATTGGCACTGGCGCACAAACGATTTTGCGACGCGTACGGCGGCGGCAGGCGCAGAGGTCTACCTCAGCTCCGTTAACGGCCTCGCCGAGACGGGCGAAATCATCAATATCGACGGCAGCGGCAACCGCGTCGCGGCGACGCTGTATAACCACGAGCGGGTGGTGTTTGTGGTTGGCGTGAATAAGATTGCGGAAGATTATGAGCGCGCGATGCACCGCGCGCGGAATATCGCGGCGCCGCTGAACACGCGCAGGCTGGGGTTGAAGACGTCGTGTGCGGTTGGCGAGGAGATCAAGTGCTATAATTGCGCGAGTAAAGACCGCATCTGCTGCGGCGTGGTGACGCTGCTTTGGCCGATGCGGAGTGTGAAGGTGACGGAGGTTGTTTTGGTTGGGGAGAGTTTGGGGTATTGAGGGACTAAAGATAATTCGATTAAAATTCACATAATATCTGGACTTACACATACATAGGCAGTATATTTGTATTGATTAACTATATTAGGAGTCTGTATGAAAATAGTACACCTCTCTTCAATAAAATCTGAAATTGTCAGCCATTTACGACGCGATGCATTGTTTCCGATATTGGGTTCTGGGTTCTCACGAGGATGTCCAACTACATATGGCATCGTCCCATCTGGTAAAGAATATAAAAACCATATGATCGAAAAAATATGCTTAGCAGACAGCTTCAATTCTGGTGATAAAGAAACACTTGAGAATTTGAAGTTTAGTGGAGTAGCCTCAATATATTTCAAAGAAGTCAATAAAGATGCTCAAGAAGATTATTTAAGAAAGAATCTTACATCTGTTCAACTGAATGATGATGATGATAAGAGAAATTTTCTTAGTATTGGGTGGCCATATATTTACACACTAAACCTTGATGATTGCATAGAGAAAAATAGCTCCTATACACAAATTGTAAGCTCTAACCGCGAAATTAATCAAGATTTCTTTAAAGACTTCAAATGTGTTATTAAACTACATGGTGATGTTTACGATTTTCTTAAGTATAAGAATTCAACAAGTCCAATACTAACTGTAACACAATATGTTAAGAGTATCGAAGATAATGCTTCTCTGCTTAGTAAGTTGAAGCATGACTCCTCGTATTCCAACTTGCTATTCATCGGTTGTAGTCTTGAAGATGAGATAGACCTATTACACGCTTTCTCGCATAATGAGAACGAAACCAATCTCCCTCCGCAACGCTATTATTGTACAGTAAATGAACCAAGTAACGTAGATAAGGCTTTAATGTCTGATTATGGGATCACTCATATTGTTCTTTTTGACAATTACGATTCAATTTATAGAGAACTCTATGACCTGTGGTTAGAATCTCAACTTGTCAATGTTGATGATTTCGAAAAACACAAGTATTACAATTTCAGTAAGCTTGATAGCAGTTTCGAAAGTAATAAGCCATATTTGTTACATGGCAACAGTTTGATAAATAAAGACGGTACAATAAGTATACCGTACTATTTTATTTCTCGAAGCAAAACAAATAGCATTATCTCAAACCTCAAGAATAATCCAATTCAGCTACTTATCGGAAACAGTTGTAGTGGTCGAACGTATGTTTTAATCGATATTCTGCAGCGTGTAAAGGCAAAAGACGTTTACTATTTAAAAAGTTCAGAACGATTGAACGACGCTGCTTGTGAGTCTTTGCTAACCAAAAAGAATTTCCTGCTTTTAGCAGACAGTGATACGTTGACTCAAGATCAAATTGAGAAACTAGTAGATAGCGCACGCATTCTTCAAGATAACAATGCAGAAATAATTATTTGTAGCAAACGAAATAATCGTGATATTCTTGGTGTTCTTTTAAGTGAGGAAAGAGCCAAAATTCCTAAGATTACCATTGATAACAAATTAAATTCGACTGAAATAGCAAAGCTTAACTCACTATTAACATCGACTCGCGCTGGCATATTTATTTATCCAAACTCGACAATAATTGATAACCTTATTAATATTGCTGATAAAATAAGTGGTAAGCATAAATACTCAAACTGCAAGCCATCATTTAAAAGTGATCGCAGTCTCGCAGTACTAATAATTCTTGCGATCAAGAAAAAAATATATTCTCGTGAAGTAATAGACTTTGATATTATGTCCGAAGCTGTTGACCAAGTTAGAAAACTTACCCCTTTAGTAGATGAGGAGATCACTTTTTCGTTCGAGAGAGATTATGATGACAACTCTCCCGTTAAGTACGTTTTAAATGCCTCTTTTTGGCTCAATGCAGTACTTGGCAATTTCGCAACACAACCTCAAAACAGGCAGAAAATTATATCTGCCTATAAGTATGTTATTTCGCGCATTCTACTAACTAAAGGTAAACCTGACATTAAGAAGATGAGCGATTCTGCATACAAAGATTACATACTTTTTGATAACATTAACGAAATATTTTATCGTCAAAACGAAGGCGGCTTATCACTTGTGCGTGATATCTACGAAGCATTAAATGAACAACTTTCAGTAGATGCTCATTATATGCATCAACGTGCAAAATGCTACTTGAGATCATCGTTCTTTGAGAAAGACTCTTCGAAGAAACATGACTATTTAATTAAAGCCAAGTACGATTCCAATATTGCTGCTCAAACGTTTCAACTTCGTTACAACTCATCTAGTAGCGAAAAACTCTTAATCAGTATTTCGCATGTAAATTTCACTCAAGCAATAGTATTGTGTTTCTTGTGTTATGAAAACGGTTTCTCTAACATTTCAGAGAACGATGATGCGCTTGTCATGACTCACGCAGCTTTATTGTCACAATATAACGACGAAGAATATATTCGCGAGAAAAATCAACGATTTAATTACTTGAAAACATTTGTAACAAAATGTGTGAGTGAAAATTCAATAATTTCGGAATCCTCATTCTTTCTACTCAGCGAGGTGTTTATGAAAATCAGATCCCTAGAAAATAAGTTGAAGATATAGTACGAGCTTAAGTAATAGCAGCCCCTCCCGATCACTCGGAAGAGGCTGTTTTTC
>JAEWLZ010000260.1 GCA_023457295.1 Cyanobacteria bacterium OH_PDB_112 | reverse complement strand
ATATAAGGCATTTCAGTTTGAGTTCGTACATATTTTATTCCGTACTCTTTTGCGAGTTTGCAGGTGATTTCAAAAATCTTTGGAATAGCGTGTGTATGAACATGTGAATTTATATGGCTGACTTTTGTATGATTCAATATTTTTTCAATCTGAGAGCGAAAATCCGTTTCGACTTCCTGTAAGAACCTTTTATCGGAAGATTTTGATAAAAGCGCCGCAAAACCATTATTGTAATGGCCTTCTTTATCACAAAGACAGGATATTTTTTGAGGAGATAAAAGGCTTATTCCTTCGATTATGTTGAGATGTACTCCCATATTGATTTCTTTGAAATCGGGCAATATTTCTATTGCATGCTCAAAAGCTTTACCGTTTGCCATAATGCAGGTACTTGTCAAAAGTCCGTCGCAAAAGCATTTTTTTATTGCTTCGTTGGTTTCTTTTGTTATTCCAAAATCATCAGCTGTTATTACAAGTTTTTTACTCATTTTTGTTTTTGTTCACTGTATAATATAATTAAATTTGTACTATGATTTTAGCATAAAGAGTTGAGAATGACTGATACAAGATTAGCTGTGGTAGTTCCATGTTATAACGAGGAAGAAACTCTCCCAAGCACAATTGAAAGGCTTTTGGAGGTTTTGGATGACCTTGAAAAAAAACAAATCATAAACTCTGAGAGTTTTATTTATCTTGTGGATGACGGAAGTCGCGATAAAACATGGCAAATTATAGAAAAATCGCATGAAAAAAATTCTCAAAAAGTTAAAGGTTTGAAGTTTACTACCAATTTTGGTAATCAAAACGCTATTCTTGCTGGACTTGAAGGTGTTTATAATTTGGGTGTTGATTGCGCGATTACAATTGACGCGGATTTGCAGCAAGATGAAAATAAAATAGGTGAATTTGTTCAGAAATTTCAGCAAGGTGCGCAAATTGTCGGCGGGATTAGAAATAACCGCAAAACAGATACTTTTTTCAAAAAATCCACGGCGATTTTATTCTACAAATTAATGAATGTACTTGGTGTGAAAATTCAGCCAAATCACTCAGAATACCGCCTTGTCAGCAGAAAAGCCCTTGAAATAATTTCAAATTATCATGAAGCGCATCTTTTTCTTCGTGGACTTTTTTATGAATTAGGTCTCAAAACAGAATATATTTATTTTGATGTTAAAGCAAGAAAATTCGGCGAATCAAAATTTAATGTTATTTCTCTTTTTAGACTTGCCGTTCACGGGATTATTTCATTTAGCGTTCGTCCTTTGCGATTTGTGTTTTTAACGGGTCTTGCAATTGCAAGCATCAGTTTTATAGTAGGGCTTGTAGGGATTTACCTTCTAATCGTAGACGGCAAACATTTACCAGGGATTCGACCTGTTGAAGTTTTTGAAATATTCATAGCAGGGCTTCAAATTCTTTGCGTGGGTGTAATAGGAGAGTATATAGGGCAAATCCTTGAAGAAGTTAAAGCTCGTCCTCGTCACATTAAAGATAAAGAACTTATTTAATTTATTATTTTTCAGGGAAGAAAAAAGCATTTTTCTCTAAAGTATCCAGATATTTTGGAAATCTCGCAATGCATTCATTCAGATTGTTTTTGATATTTTTAGGAGAACAGAACATCCCGAAAAAAGCTTTACCTTTGCCTTTAACTGTCATAGCAAGCATTTTGAAGTTATCATAATCAGGATGACATTCATATGACAAAATACGGTTGTCATTTCCGTCAATTTTGGCAAGATTTTTAGAAGTATCATTAAGCATTCCGGCAAGACTTTGGTGTATTCCTGTTCCGAAAGTATTCTGAGCAGGTTGCGCTTGTATTCTGGTTATCATTTTTCTTTCCTTTTTAGTGTTATTTTTTAATTGAAAAATATTCCTTCCAGTTTTCAATAATTTCACGATTCCTTGGAGTCATTTTAAAATCTTCGACTGGTTGGCTATTTTTAATAACTGATGAAGGTAAATTTTCAAATATATTTAAAATATGAGGATCTATTTGAAATCTTAACCCCATCGCTTTAACCGTATCAGGTTTTGCCGGGCAAATTTGTACGTCTCCTTTGGTTCCTGTGTAAATGAAGCTGTCAACATCATTAATAGGTTTTATAGATAAAGCTCCGACATCATTGCCGTTATTTCTCAAAGCATTTGCCAGTTCTTTTCCCATCATTTGTTCAACTTTTGCATCAACTCTTGTACCGAAAGTATTTTGCGCAGGTTGTGCCTGTATTTTGGTTATCATGCTTCTCTCCTTTTAATTTAATGTGTTCTAATTAAAAAGTCTCAAGAAAAAAATATGCTAGTTTGGTTTTTTATTTTTACATTTGTTTACAAGTTTTAGAGGATAAAAAGTTAAAAATGAATTGAATTGATTTTTCGGTTAGAATGAGTTTATGTTTGAATCTCTTATGGAAAAATGTATTGAACTTGCGCAGAAGGCAGAAGGTAAAGTTTCGCCAAATCCTATGGTGGGTGCAGTTGTTCTTGATAAAAACGGTGAAATCGCAGGAGAAGGCTTTCACAAAAAATACGGTGAAGCTCATGCGGAGGTAAATGCTTTAAAGCAAGCAGGAAATAAAGCTGAAGGCGGAACATTGATTGTCAATCTTGAACCGTGTTCTCATTATGGTAAAACACCACCTTGTGCTGATTTGATAATAGCAAAAGGCATTAAAAAACTTGTAGTGGGAATGGTTGACCCGAATCCTGTTGTGTCAGGAAGAGGAATTCAAAAATGCAAAGATGCCGGAATAGA
>JAEWLZ010000259.1 GCA_023457295.1 Cyanobacteria bacterium OH_PDB_112 | reverse complement strand
CTCCATCCGCCCAGAATGCCGCGCTGGGGGATCAGCAAATCACAAATCACATTCACCCAGCGCAGGTTGTTGGGGTCTGGCTGGTTGGTGGGGGTCTGGTAGTAGCCCTGCATCACGGTGCGCAGGTGATCCCACGCGGTGGTGACCACGCCGTTTTCCACCGTGCCGCTGAGCGTGTAGAAAAAGCCCAGCCCGCCGTTGACAAACAGCAGCGCCGCCGCCAGCCACACCGCCCCCCGCCGCCTGCACAGCTGCGCGCACAGCAGCGTGTAGCCCGTGAACACCATCGCGCACAGCAGCGTGCCGCTCACGGCCATGGCCGCAGGCAAGCTCATCTCCAGCAGGTACAGCGTGCTGGCCAGCGAATCGGCCAGGTAGGGGTAGGCCATGGTCGCGCCCAGCATCAGGCTGTTTTGCAAGGGGAATTTCGCGTTGATGATGGAGGTGGTCACCGCCAGGTGCAGCGACAGATCCCCATACGTGCTTTGCCCCACATGGTAGCTGCCGTCGGCCATCGGGCGGATGGAATGCGTGTATTCCAGCCACGCCGCCAGCACCGTCAGCGGGATCACCACCCACAGCAGCGCCCGCAGCATCCGGGCATCCTCCTGCCCATAGCGCACCCGCGGCGCGCGGTCCCGCGTGGCATAGGCGGCAATCATCAGCGCGCACAGGGTGAGCGCCGCCAACAGGTGCGCCGTGACCGTGAAGGCGACCACATGCGCCCACAGCACCGGCAGCCACATCAGCAACAGCAACCCCACCGACGCGCCCAGGTACCAGCGCACCAGCGGCCGCAACCGCGCAAGCCAATAGCGCGCGATGGTCAACCCACCCGCCAGAAAGAAAGCGTAATAAATCAAGCCAGCCAAGGAAGCATCCCTCCCGTATGCGACGGTTGCGCACCGCCGGAACTCCAGCCGCACCCGCAGCTGGGCAACGCTCGCTACACCGAGAGCATCTGGCGGAAAAACTGTACCGCCGTCTGCAGCGCCGCGCTGTGCACCGCACACTCGCCGCGCAGCGCCTCCTCGCTGTTGAGCAGAAACGGGGAAAAGCGATATACCTTGCCGTTGAGGCCGCTGAAGAAGCGCCCATCCGTGACGCTGGGGCACAGGCAGGGCGCGATCACCGCGCGTTCAAACAGGATCTCGATGGCGGTTTCCAGCGCGTCCCACGCCTCGCCGCTGGTTTGGCTCTGCGGGCTGGCCTCCAGCTCCACGGTGGTTTCCAGCGCGGCGCCGCCCTGGCCCACCCGGGTGCGCAGGCCGCGCTTCCAGCGCGCCAGCGGCTTGCCGGGCACGGTTTGCAGCGTGAAGGTCAGCTCGGCTTCCGTGGGGCTGCGGGAAGGCTCGCCCTTGGTGTGCACGCCGGTAACCGTCAGCTCGCTGATGAAAAACTGCGACAGGATCGCCCGCCTGCGCCACTGCGCGCGCAGCAGCGGGAAGGTGAGGCGCGCATTAGCCAGCAGCAGCCTGCGCCCCAGCGGCGCGTGGTGGGCAATTTCGGCCAGCATGCGCTCACTGGCGGGGCAAAGCGAGGCACGGCGCGGGCGAAACCCCAGCCGGGAGCCGCTTTGCAGCAACACATTCAGCGGCCGCTCGGCCGCGCGATCTTCCCACTCAGCGGCGGCCGGGGCAATCACCCGCCCCATGAGCCGCCCTTTTTCGGTAATGCCGATCAGCGCCAGCGGCGCGCCCGGGGGCAGGTAGCGGCGGAAGGCCGCGCGGGTGGCATAGCCGCCATGGTCCAGCACAAAGCAGGGCGACACCTTGCGCGCCGCCAGGTGCGCGGCCATATCGCGCGCGCCTTTGCCCTCCATCAACCCGTCCATGGACAGCGCCAGAAACAGGTCGCCGCCGGGCTGGTAGCCGCTTTGCAGCAGCGCCTCCAGCGCCTCCAGCAGCGCCACCACGTGCGCCCGCTGCAGCGGCACCACCATCGGCTCCATGGTGGAAACCAGCGGCTCGCGGGTGCGCAGCGAGTCCATGTGGGATACAAACACCATAGGTTCGTTCACGCTGGCGCCCGCCATTTCCAGCAGCAGCGCGCCGTTGGCAAAGGTTTTGGCCTCGGTGCGCGCGAACACCATCGGGTACTGCTCCCGCAGGATCGCCGCCACCCGGCGCGCACCCTCGGGGGTGTAGGCGGTATAGAAATCCAGCGCTCGCAGCGTTTCCCGCGCGCGCCGATAATCCAGCGGGGCTAAAAAATCGCTCATGCCTGACCTCCTGAACCGGTTTCTATGCAACGGTATTTCGCGTAAGGCATGCCGAAATCCTGCCAGGGCGGCGGGCATGGCGGGAAATTCCCGCGGCGCGGCCGCGCTTTTCTTCCCGCGCAAAACGTGCTATGATAGGGTATCAGCACAAGCGCGGGGCGGTTTCGCACCGCGGAAACGGAGGCCAAACCCATGAAGCGCCTGAGCATCATCGTCCCTTGTTATAATGAGGAGGAAGCCGTTCCCCTGTTTTATGAAGCCTGCACGGCGGAGCTGGTCAAGCTCCCGGTGGAGCCGGAGTTCTGGTTTGTGGATGATGGCAGCGCCGATGGCACGCTGGCGCAGTTCAAGGCGTTGCGCGCCCGCGATGAGCGCGTGCACCTCATCAGCTTCAGCCGCAACTTTGGCAAGGAAGCTGCCATGTTTGCGGGGTTGGAGGCCGCCACCGGTGATTATGTCGCCGTGATGGATGTGGATCTGCAGGATCCCCCCTCGCTGCTGGGCGACATGCTGCACGGGCTGGAGGCGGAAGGCTTTGATTGCGTCGCCACCCGCCGCGTGACCCGCAAGGGCGAGCCG
>JAEWLZ010000258.1 GCA_023457295.1 Cyanobacteria bacterium OH_PDB_112 | reverse complement strand
TTGTAACGTAATTATCTGGGTCATACCATTCCCTAGAAGTCATTGGTTCGCCCACAAACCCCATGATACGACTCGAAAATAAACAATGCCGTCAAATCCGTGATCTCACCTGTTTCCGCATCCGTCTTCGCTCGAAGCGTAATCACCGTCCCGGCGTCCAGCCACTTAGTCGCCGCGCCATAGGTCGCATTGGCCTCGACGGTAACGGCAGTGCCATCGGCCATTGCCGCAGAATCCGCCGTCATCGCCGCACCTGTGCCGGTCGCATCAAAGACATTAATCTTACAAGCTTCACCTGTAACGTTCGGTGAAATAGCGATTGCCTTCACGAACCGGGCCTTAAACGGCAAAACGAACCTAAGCAGTTCTTTGTTGTTTGCAGCAGCACCTGCATCGTCTGCCGGACCAAACGACAAGGTTATATAACGATACGGAGACGATTGACTTGTCTGTCGTCGTGTAAACATCTAAAAATCACACTCCTTGTTTTAAAAGCGGGCTGTGGCAACCTAAGCCACCACAGCCCATTTCCCCCCGACTGGATTATTACACTGCATCGGACAGTGCTTCAAGGTCGTCAAGCCGCCCCAGATTCTGCGGCGACGTGGTAGCGAACTGGATAAAGAAGCTGTAAGGTGCTTCCAAAAGCTGCGAAGTCTGGGTAATACTGTTCGTAGTGTCCAGATTATACACAGGTGACCAGATACTGTTTGCACCGGAAACTCCACCGCCGTTGTAGAACCACTCGATCTTATTGACCCCCTCCGGAGCATACAACCTGAAGTCCTTACGGTTGATGAAGTGGATCGAGTTCTTCCGATTGACGTGAGGAGACACGAACCACTTCAGTTCCTTATTTTCATACGTATACTTGGTTCCCTTAAATCCACCATCATAGACAACGTCGCCCTGGCTGGGGGCAATCGGATGGAAGTTACGATCCATCTGGGTCTTGACAAACCGGCTTCTGACCCCACGACTGGAGACCATCAGTTCCGGGAATTCGCCAAAGCCGTTATCCGCCCAACTATCGAGGAACAGGTTGATAACCTCTTCCGTCGGAGCACGCAGCGTGCCGCTGTTTCCACTGATCTTGCTCTTGAGTTCAGGGTAATTGGCCAGGTTGCATTTAAAGATCGTACCGGAATTCTTCGTAAAGTAATCCAAACCATAGGGCATATTGTCTTTGGAGTTCCACAGGTAGATCACATCGGTTGCCGCCATCGCAATATCGGGAACAGAGCCTTCTACCTTCTCTTGATCTTGAGTCAAAGTGACCTTGATCGTGTTGGTCTGGTAGTCCACGTAGTTGACCAGAAGCGGTCCACCTGTATTACGCTTGGTCGCCCCGGTCGTGTCATAGACATCCAGAAGCATATTTCTAACAAAACCACGAATTGCCCCATTGGAGGAACTCAACGTGATCGTTGTAGACTCACCCGCTGCCCCAATACCCGACTGAGACCCAACATCACCAACGACACCGATCGCCCCCGTACCATCACCGTAAGCCGCAAACTGGAGATGGCTCCGAAGAACCCGGATCTGGTCTTTGATCATTCCTTCGACGTGATCATAGATGTGTTCAGCCAACTTAAGACTCTTGAGTGTCATGGTATTCGTAGCGACATTACCCATACACATCGCTACCGGAATACCCATCTCAAGATACTGACTCTGCGTCGCATACAACGCCGACGGGAACGACGCTCCGGTATTCAAGAAACGGCCAGAAAGATCACCCGTTTCATTGACATCCGCACGCTCAATCCCGGCCCATGTCAGAACCCCGCCAGGAGCGATTCGCATCTTATGCGTCGCTTCCCACAAATTCGTATTAACCGAAGGGGCATTCGGACGACCAACCCGCTTGACTTCCCGACCCGTCAGCAGAACATCATTAAGGATTGGATCCGTACCCCACGGGATCAAATCCTCGACCGTAGTCGGAAAATCTTCGACCATGATCTGAGACAACACACCAATAGCATTAATAGTCACTACTTTTCCCCCTGTTATAAATACTCTCGAATCTTACGGCATATCCGACGCCATAAGATTTCTAATTTTGTCTTGAAGATATGTACGAAATTTTGGATCCGGGTTATCCGAATCCCTCCCCCACCGAATCGACGGTGTTCGTCCTGAAGACGGCGAACCCGCCGCTCCGTCCAATGACGGAATATCCGGTTGATTCACGGATCTTCCAGTAATCTTACCTGCCAACTCTTCATAATAGGCATTCCATTGAGTCATCAGAGCCTCTACATCTTCCTGCCGTGGCATTACTCCCGCCTGGACCATCTTCATTAGTTCCTCAGTCACAGAATCCACCACTCGCGGCTCCGCTTTGAGGGCATTAAAGCTCGATTGCTGGATATATGCCTGCAATCCCGACTTGATCTCAGACAAGGTCCGCTCATACATCATCTGTTCGTATGTATCCATACGTTGCGCCAACTCAGGTGGAACCTGGGCTGCCGCACCTGGAGCCGCACCGGGCCTGGGCTGTGCGGGACTTTGGCCATTCTGCTGGCCCAACAAAGATAACAAGGCCTGACTTGCCCGGGCGTCTCCCCGAGCCGCCGCCTCAAAAAGCCGACCCACCTGAACATAAGGCTGGGTCTGCTGCATCCCCATGTAAGTCTCGATCAAATCGCCAAGTTTCGCCTGGACAGCCTTTCCGTCATGGCCTTCCCATTCCAGAGGGGTATCCCACCCTGTCTGGTTTATGGACTGCGATTGTGGGGTCTGGGAATCCTGTACCCCGCCATTATCAGTCTGTTGTGTTGGATCCTGATTCTGGTTTACATCCATACCTGGGTTTGCGTCCAGAACTTGCTGATCCTGCTGTACTCCTGCATCATCATTCATATTAGACCTCCTAATAGTACTTCCCTACATTATAAGATTATATAAAGGTAGACCTAAAGTCAACTTGAAAAACTTATTCACCCAACAATTCTTCCATCAAAGAGTCCGTTTCTAGTACCGAAACATCCCGTTCACCTGTTTGCTGGTCAAAATCCCGGGCGTCCGTATCGTACTCATCCGCCCCCATACCC
>JAEWLZ010000257.1 GCA_023457295.1 Cyanobacteria bacterium OH_PDB_112 | reverse complement strand
CCCGCTACTGGATGCCCCAAAGCATGGCCGATACCTCCGATTTTCTGGATCACGCGATGCACGCGGGCACCAATGGCGCGTTTTTCGTGATTGCCAACCCCGAGGATGAAAGCTATTTGGGGCAGGTGGATCTGATCAGCATCAACTGGCGGCTGCGCAGCGCGGAGCTGGCCATTGTGATGGGCGCCGAGGCGCGCCGCGGAAAGGGGCTGGGCACGCAGGCGCTGGGGCTGATGCTGCGCTACGCCTTCCTGACGCTGGGGCTGGAGCGCGTGGAGCTGGAAGTGGCTACGGAAAACCAGCGTGCCATCCGCTGCTACGAGAAGGCCGGGTTCCGGCTGGAGGGTGTGAAGCGCCATGCCTTTATGCTGGATGGCGCGTTTACCGATCTGGCGGTGATGGCAGTGCTGGCGGGCGAGTGGCGCGCCCAGCAACCCTGAGAGGCGTTCCCCGGGAGCCGCCGCAAGGCACGCCATGCGAGCCGCCCAACGGCACTTCTGGCTCACTTTGCTGGCACATCCCATGCGAAGAGATGACACAAACCAAAAAGCCCCGGGTCAAGGCAAGCTGCCTGACCCGGGGCTTTGGATTGCGTTACTTGGCGGCGTCCTCGCCCTCAAACAGGCCGGAGCTGCTTTCCAGCAGTTCCTTTTGATCGGCCAGCAGGGATAGGAAGTTGCCGCGGAATTTCTGGGCGGCTTCCCGCAGCGTTTGCATGTCGCGGGTGAGGGTGGCGTTCTCCTCGCGCGCATCATCGATGATGCCAGCGGCCTTCTTCTCGGCCTCGCGGACGATTTCTTCGGCACGATGCTTGGCCTCCTGCACGGCGCCATCGGCCAGCTTCTGGGCGCTGAGCAAAATGCTCTCCAGCGTTTGGGATGTTTGCGCCACGGGCGTGACCGCAGGTTCAGGCGCACGCACGACCTCTTGCTGCATGGGGCGCACCGCCGCGGCTGCGTTCTCCGCTTCCTGACGCGCCTTGGCCAGCGCGGCCTCCAGCGTGTCGATGCGCTCCTTCATGGCGTCCATTTCATCGCAAATCTGATCCAGAAACTGATCCACATCGTAGGGGTCATACCCCGCGCCTTTGTAGGCAAACTCTTTTTGCTCAATGTCCGAAACGGTGATGGCCATGTGAATGCTCCTTTCAAACTGATCGGATGGGGCAGGTCAGCCCCGGGCGGCACCAAAGCGCGTCAGGCGGACGGGCAAGCGACCCTTGCGGGTGGGCGCGCCGACCTCCTCCACGCGCAGCCGACCCAGGCCGCGGGCGGAAATGGCGTCCCCGGCCTCGACGCGCGCATCGGGGCGAAGCGTGGGGGCGTGGCGAAGCTTCACCGCGCCCGCTTCAATCAGCGCGGCAGCATCTCCCCGGGACAGGTGGAAACCATCGGCGAGCACCGCATCCAGCCGGAGGGATTGCACGGTGCAGCGGATTTCTTCCCCCGCGACGACTGCGGCTTGCGGCGGCGCATCGCCCAGCCGCACATTCAGCCGCGTTTTGCCTGCACTGACCAGCTCCCGCAGCAGCACATCCGCCAACGCGCTTTCCACAAACAGGAACGCACGATCGGCCGTCAGGGCGATATCCCCCAACCGGGCGCGTTGCACGCCCAAGGCCATCACGCTGCCCAGCAGATCGCGGTGCTCAGGCGCATCCGCATGCGGCCAGGTGAGCTCCAGCGCGGTGAGGGGGAAGTCGGCTGGCGTTTCCAGCGGCGCGGTGTAGCGCGCCATGCGGCGCTCGGCATCCGCGTAGCCGCCCCACAGTGCCACCTCCACCCGGGCGCGCTTGCCTGCGGCCTGCGCCAGCTCTGCCTCCGGGGGCGTGAGGAAAGGGGTGAAGCGGCTGCGCCCCTGCCGGTCGGCCTGCTCGGCCAGCTCCAGCAGGCGGCTGAAGGGGAGCGGGGTTTCGGCGCTGCGTGGCATTACAGCAAAATTTTGCGCAGCAGCTCCAGCACCCACACCAGCACATCCAGCAGCAGCCAGAAGGCCAGCGGGGAGAAATCGAAGCGGGTGGCGGCCACCTTGGGGAACAGCCGCGCAATCAGCGCGCGGATGGGCGCAAGCACCGGCTCGGCATATTTGCCGACCAGCAGCGTGTACTTGTTTTGCGGGATGAGCAGCGACATGAGCACGTAGGCGAGCATCAGCCAGGATGCGACCTTGACCAGGAAAATCACGATGGCGAAAAGGGCGTTCAGCAGACCGATCAACATGGCAAACCCTCCTGTTTGTGTGTGTCTGCGCGCTGTGAGGCGCGCGTGGGGGAAACGGGAATATCAGCGGCTTTGGCCGCCCTCGGCGCTTTTGGCGAAGGCCGCCTGCATGCCAAAGGGGCTGGCCGAGCGCTTGCCTTGCCCGGGGAAGGCCGGGGGCGGCGTAGCGGCGGTGAAGGAACCCGTGGGCGACGTGGGCGCGGCACCCCCTGCGGGATAGGAAGCCGTGCGCTGCGTGGCATAGGCTCCAGTCTGCGCGCCGGGCTGCGCGGCATATCCGCCGGATTGGGCGGCGTAGCTGCTGGTCTGCGCGCCGGGCTGCGCATAGCTTGCGCGTGCGGCGGTGTAGGCAGACGTCTGACTGCCGGGCTGAGCGGCGGAGGCGCCATAGCCGCCGCGCGGCGCGGCATAGGCAGTGGACGGCTGGCCACCCGGTTGGGCGGCATAGGTGCTGGTCTGCCCGGCGGCATATCCACCCTGCGCGCCGTAGCCCGCCGGCTGTGCCGCACCATAGGCGCCGCGGCTGACCCGCGCGCCGGTGGCCGCCCCATAGCCCGCTGCGGCCGGGTACGCCTCGTACTCAGGGCGCACATAGCCCTGCGCTTCGGGAGCGGCTGCATACTTCTGCATGGCGGGATCGATCACCACATACACCGAGGGCGAGGAGATCAGGTAAATGCCGCGCTGCGAAATTTTGTTGAGAAAACAGCCCAGCGTATAGGCGGCGCCGCTGAGCATATCCACACAGCGCTGGCGCTCGCCATCATTGGCGATGAACTCCATATTCAAGAACACGGAAGCGTTGGATTTGATATATTCAATCACCTTAGTGCACTCGTTGCGGCTACGCAACAGCACCACATATTCCACATGGGCGTAGTAATTGCCCTCGGGGCCGCGAACCATACCCGGAAAAGGCACCACGTTGCTCTGCTGGGGGTAAGCGGCCTGCGCCTGCGCCGGGGCGCGGTTGAAGGGCTGCTGCTGGCGGGGTTGGGCGGCCTGCTGGCGGCGCTGCTGCTCTTCCGCCTGCCGGCGCTGAGCGTCGCGCTGTGCCTCGGCATCGGCCTGCAGATCCCGCTGAGAACGGTAGGGCACGCGACCGCCGTACTGATCGCCACTATCGGCGCTGAAGCGATCGACCGGAGCCGTGCGGGCGGCATCGCCAGAAGGCTGGGCTTCCGCGGAGGCGGAACCAGAAGAACGCGCACCTTGATACGCCTGCTGCGCCTCGGGAGAGGCATAGTAGGCGCCCGACTGTGCGCGGCCCGAATTCCCGCCGTGGGCGACTTGCTCGCCCCTCGTGGTCAACCAATCGCTGACCTTCTGGAACATACCCAACCCGTGTACCTCCTGCCGTGGTTGCCGTATTGGGCGCACAGGCGCCCCGCCGCGGCTTTGTTGGAGCGCCTAGCTCCGGAATAGCGCGGTGCCCACGCGCACCATGGTGGCTCCCTCGCGCGCGGCCAGCGCGAAATCATGGCTCATGCCCATGGAGAGCTCCTCCATGCACACGCCCGGCAGCGCCTCCTGGCGCAGCTGATCAAACAGGGTGCGCATGCCGCGGAAATAGGCGGTGAGCGCTGCCTGATCGTCCGTCAGGGGCATGGTGGCCATCAGCCCGCGCACGCGCAGTGCCTCAAAGCCCTGCAGCTGCCGCAGGAACGGGCGAACCTCCTGCACGGCCAGCCCGGCTTTTTGCGCCTCGCCGGCGATGTTCACCTGCACCAGCGCATCCACTGTGCGCCCGCGTTGCGCAGCACGGCGTTCCACCTCCTGTGCCAGGGCGAACCGGTCCAGGGAGTGCAGCAGCCATACTTGATCTATTATATCTTTTACTTTGTTAGTTTGCAACCGGCCAATCCAATGCAAGCGAAATTGTGCTGTGAGCTGCGAAAGCTTGGGCAGCGCCACTTGCGCGCGGTTTTCGGCGATATCCGCAACCCCCAGCGCCGCCAAAGCGTTGATGAGATTCGGCGCGACTGTTTTGGTCACGGCGATCAGGCGCGCCGGAGGAGCGTCCGCGAAGGTGTTTTCGGCCAGCGTTTGTAATACATTTTTTACATTCTGGCGCAAGGTTTCGGTGGGCAGGCTTTCCAGCAATGTGGGATGCAATTCATCCATGGGGTACACCTCCTAATGGAACAGGCGCACGGTTTGCCCGGTGCCCAGCAGCCCCGTTTGAATGGAGGAGATGAACACCTGATCGCCTTGCGTGGCCACGATATCCACCGGGATGAACACCTGCGAGCCATCGGCGTTGATGCGCACCACGCCCTTTTGCTCGTTTTGGGTGTAAATCGCGGAAGCGGGAACCAGCAGGCCATCGGCATACTCGCCAAGCTCAGCCTGGCAGGTGCGCATGTACAAAACGGGGGTTACATCGCCCATCACAGCGAGGCGCACCAACAGCTCGCCGCTGGCGCGCGTGTAGCTGAGCACCTGCGCGTCCACGGTGGTGTTGG
>JAEWLZ010000256.1 GCA_023457295.1 Cyanobacteria bacterium OH_PDB_112 | reverse complement strand
GCAGAATTCTTTCCACAATTGTTGAACTCTTCTTGTAGTGACTTTTTGAACTTTTGCAATCTCTGTTGTATTTACTCCCTTCTTTTTTTGATTGATAATCCATCTGACCTTTCCAGGCGATAATTTCACATTTAAATGATTATTGAGATTTGCTAACAACCCCTTTTTTTCCGATAGTACTTTATGTTAATTCATCGATCATTATTTGATGAGCACTTTTGGTAATTTTGCCTTCAAGCAGGAATATGAGCACATTGCTGAACTTGGTGACAGACTCGGTGAAGTTGAAAAATATATTGACTGGGAAATATTCCGTCCGATATTAGAGAGTCTTTATTCCAATAATGAGGGTAAAGGCGGTCATCCAAATATTGACGTTGTTGTGATGATGAAAATGAATATTCTTCAGCAATGGTATGGATTATCAGATGCTGAAGCCGAACGTCAGGCCAACGACAGAATCTCTTTTCGCAAATTTTTAGGCTATCCTCCAAAGATCCTGACAGAGCAACAATCTGGCTGTTCCGTGATCGCCTTGCAAAATCAGGAAAAGATGAGCAGATCTGGGAATTACTTCAGGAACAATTAGACAAAAAGGGAATGAAAATTCAAAAAGGAGTAATTTAGGATGCAACATTTATTCATGCTGAACCCGGGCATGCAACAGTTGATACACCAAGAGGAGGAGAGGCCAAAACACGTAGAAGTAAAGATGGTACATGGGTTAAAAAGGCAGGTAAATCTCATTTTGGATACAAATTGCATATTCTTATCGATAGGGATTATGATTTTATTCGAAGAATTTTGACCATTACCGCATCCGTTCATGACAGTCAGGTTGATCTTTCAATAGATGGAAAAGTGGTTTACCGGGACAGAGGATATCAGGGAGCAGAATGCAATGGATACAATGCGACAATGAAACGGGGAGCAAGAGATCATCCTATTGGGATAAAGGATAAAATACGCAATTTAAGAATAAGCAAAAAAAGATCAAGAGGAGAGAGACCATTTGCTGTGATTAAAAATATTTTCAATTCTGGAACTGTCAGAGTTACTAAGATTGAAAGAGTACGAGTGAAAAATACATTTTCTGCATTTTGTTACAATCTTCTTCAGCTAAGAACCATTGAAAAACAAAGATCTTAGAGCGGAAGCTATCAAAATAGAGAGACAAAAAAGATTGTAAAACAAGCAAATTGTTAAAAAAAGCTCCATTATAACTTAATTGAAATTGTGCACTCTTTAAAAAAAGTAAATAGTTATTCTCTATTTTTTTTACGATAATTTATGCGAAATAATTTCAGGACATTACAAAATTCTCTTAATATTATTAATTTATAAAACATGAAGAAAATATTAATAAAATAGTAATGAGAGTTTGTAATAAATGATAAGAGAATTTTTTTCACAAATTATTAAGCAAATGATAATATTATTACCTGAGGGAGAATTTTTCTCAAATCTCAGATATAAATACTATAAATTATATTTACATGATTGTGGTTTTTTTTCCTCGTTTCCTCTATTAAATATTTCAAGTCCTGAAAAGGTATCAATTGGAAATAATTGTTCGTTTAATCAGAATGTAATTATTAATGCATCTGGTGGAGACAGAATCATTATTGGAGACAATGTTCTTATAGGTCCTAATGTTGTGATAAGAGCAGCAGATCATATATTTGATGATTTGGATATCCCAATAAATATGCAAGGTCATACCTCTGGTAAGATAACAATTGAGGATAATGTTTGGATCGGGGCAAATGCTACTATAACTCGAGATGTAATTATTGGAAGGGGTAGTGTTATTGGTGCTGGGGCAGTAGTAACTAAAGATATTCCATCAAATTCTGTTGCAGTTGGAGTACCTGCTAGAGTGATAAAGAGCAGGAAAAAGAAATAATTTCAGTTGATATTAGGACTGCTTATTAAGAGTTATGATTTTTTACATTGTAAGAAAATGAAATTTTTATTAGATTTAATTTATATCAATTATCTTGATGTTTTACAAAAGTTTTACGCGTTTTACCAATTCTGTTTGAATAATAGTGGCTTGCATAAGCGCTGGTGAATCCAGTAGCTTCAATTGATGTAACCGGGATTTTGTGTCCTTTCTGCAACAATTTTCTAATTGTTTTCGCAAGAATTCTGTTAAAAACAAGTGCAGAAAAACGGGTGAAAAACTTATGAATAGTTGTAAAATAGGGAATTTCTTTTAAGTTCAACAACTCTCTGATTGGAGTTAAAATCTTCAAAAACTCACAAAAATCACGATAATCAATACCTATCTCTTCTTTTAAAATAATTAGTGAAAGAAGCTGATGCTGATTGAATTTCTTTTTTGAAAAATGGATGAACGAAGAGGCACTCTTGATTCTTTTATGATCTCCTGAAAGATTTTCACAAGATTGATATAACTGTTCTGCGACAATTTAATTGAGAACTCCTGTCTCATTTGTGGTTAATTAAGTTGGAATTCCTGTACGATCGATCTTTCGGTCGCTGTTTTACAAGAGGATTTCTATAAAGTCTGTATTTGAGTAATTATAATTGAATCTTTTTTATGATGTAAATCTTTTTGTTTCTGCAATATGAAAATTTAAAGCTTACAACATCACATAAATTTGTACGCATTATCTTTTAAACTCATTCCATTCTCTATTGAGCTCTTTAGATAATTTAGCGGTAATTGTAGAGTAAAAATAAAAATGAAACAAATCTACTAAATCATAATATATTTTAGAAACATATTTCTCTTATGCAAAAGAGAATTGAACATGGTATAGAAAAACTTTTTTCTTTTTTTAACATTCAAATCTGTCGAATTAGTAATCAGTCTATACCAAATGTGTTTTTTGAAGTAGATCCCGAATTTAATAGCTTATATAATTTGGCTCAGGAAAAAACTCTGATGGTTCCTACTGATAACCTTTTACGAAGGGAACGTCATTATACACTAACGAAATTGCTTCAGCAAACAGAGCCAATAATAAATCAGGGAATGGTTGCAGAGTGCGGATGCTGGCGTGGGCTTTCTTCTTACCAAATTGCTGCTAATCTTAAAAAAATGGATTTTAATCAAGCATTTTTAATTTTCGATTCTTTTGAAGGATTATCTGAATATGATGAAGAAGACAAAAATAATGTGATGACAGATGAAGAAGAAAATTGCCATAGGAAACATTTTGCATGTTCAATGGATGTGGTGATAAAAAATCTTGAAGATTTTGATTTCATAGATTACAAAAAGGGGTGGATTCCTAGTCGTTTTAAAGAGGCTTCAGAACTTGCTTTTTCATTTGTGCACATTGATGTTGATATGTTTCAACCTATCTGGGATTCTTTAGAATTTTTTTATCCTCGGTTAATTCCAGGAGGAATCATTGTTCTGGATGATTATGGATATCTTAATTTTCCTGGGGCAAAAAAAGCGGTTGATACTTTTTTAGTAGATAAGCCAGATTTTTTTCTTTCCCTTCCTTCAGGATCTGCATTTATTATGAAAAAAAGCTGAATTTATTAGTAAATAATAATAATCCTAATTTTTTTGGTTTTAAAATTGTGTTAATCTTTGTAGTCACTAAACCAAAAATGAAGGTTTGCTGTCATGAAATAATTTATATGCATAATATCTCCTCTACTCCTCCTATGAACTGAAGAAAGACTATTATGTTCATATTGGACCTAGAATTTCTTTGAATAAATCATGGATAGGTCTTTTCTGTCATATGCTTTCCCAGCTGGATGCGATGAATAATTCCATTTACAATTGGAAATCCGCGAGTCATACAAAGTATTTTCACAATTGCCACACTTCCGATATTCACAATTTTTTGAAGAAGACAATATCCTAATGAAGGTTTGTAGTTAATTTACAAGGCTTTCGTTCACGTTTTTTTATTGTTGGAAAATTACCTGTTTTTCAATATTCTTTGAGGAGCTGATATATTCCGCTACCTTTTCTATAGGATGTCCTCATTCTTCAATCATAGTGATTATCTGCGAATTTTCTCGTCATTCAGTGACAATATAAAAATAATTTTTCTTTGTCCTTAAAACTGTATCAATTTTTTTTGGGACACTACAAGAATAAAAATTAAGGGCAGATGTTATAAAAAAATGGACAATTTTTTTATTGTTGATCGAGTGAAGTGTTGTTCTGCAATATCTTTCATTTCGTCAGTAACAATTAAATTTTTGTACATTATTTGGGTTGCTGTTTTTTTCAATTCTTCAGGTGTTGATACTGATTTAAATATATCACACCCCTCAAAAGGATTCATATCAATAATATAATCTGATTTTATATGTATGACAGGGATATCTCTTATGACTGATTCAAGGCAAACACTAGAGCTTGTATAAATAGTTACTGAGGATTTGGTTAATAGTGAATCAATTGAATCTTCTACAATTCTAAAGTTGGAAGGCAATTTAGAAATAAATTTTAAAATAACTGATTTTTTTACATTAGGATGAAGTTTAATTAGCACTTCCAAATCTTTTTCTGAATTAAAAGCAGCGATTGATTTGATTATTGTTTCTATTGTCTCATAAATATTTGCAGAGCATGCAATTAAGATTCTTTTTTCTTCGTTATTTTTTTTCAACGAATGAAAATTATTATAGATATTGCTAAATCTCAATGCACTTCCTATAAAAATTTTATTTGCATCAAATCCGGAATCTGTCAAAATCTGTTTTCCTATAAATCCATTAGTTACAATTTTATTAGGAAGTGGAATTAAATCTTTTTCGTATTTTGAAACAGAATAGCATGTGTATGTTGGATTAACAACTGGGTGGGCATAGGCAATAAATTCAGTATTTTTACTAACTTCTCTAAAACCACGGAGAAGCATTTTTTCCCACATGTGATTCTCAAAAAGATATATATATTTGTTTATATGGTAATTTACTGATATCCTTTTAGAAGAAAGATAAATAAGATATGAATGTTCTGCTCTTGTTTCAAGGAACTCTTTTTTTATTTCTTCACGAATAATTTTTTCAAAATTAAATTCATAAATATTACCTTCAATCTTTAATCTGTTTAAATTTTTTTTCACAAAAAAAATAGATTTAAAAATATCTGTAATTGTTATATTACTTTCCCGAAGAATAAAAAATTCATCAATTTTTATTAATTTTAATATGGCCTTCAAATAAAATATTGTGGGAAGGATGTCTATTACATATAATGTATTTTTTTTATTTTCTTTAAGAAATTGTTTTAAAAATCTAAAAAAAACATCTGAATATTTATTATTTTCAATAAAAAATCTATTGTCAACCCATGTTTGTAT
>JAEWLZ010000255.1 GCA_023457295.1 Cyanobacteria bacterium OH_PDB_112 | reverse complement strand
CCGCACGCTCCATTTTTTCCCGCGTTTCGTCACGTAGGCCATTTGATCATCACCCCTTGCCGCTCCGGAACCGATGCCGTCATAATTTGCACAGAATCTTTACCGAACTGGTCATCCAGCTTGCGGGAGGCTTTTATCTTGACCAGTCGATAGTATTACGGCGTAAAACTGTATGTAATAGTCCAAACCGCTTTATTGCCTGAATACTGTCCGTTATTTTCCCTAACGCCAACAGTTTGAACGATGGTAAATCCGTTATCAAAATACTCCTGCGTTATTTCTACATCATCTTTTGCTGACCCAACATCAGGCGTTTTATCTTTTTCGGTCACCTTTGAATATATGGAAATGCTCTGTCCAAGTATAATATCAACCTTACCGCCGCTAGATATGCTATCACCGTTGATGGCGTAGTATTTCGACCAGTTTTGCCCTACGTGATTATAACCTGAGCACTTGCTGGAAATGTTCACAGTCATAATTTTCGTTGGCAGATTGTTTTTCGGGCTCCCCCACGTAAGAAATGCTTGCATTTCAGGTGATGCCGCGCCTGTAATCAGCATTCCGTGCGCTGCCTGGAATAATTTAACGGCCGATTCCGCATCTGAATCGTACACGTCGTTCAAGCCAATCTCGGCATCAATAAAAAACAGCTCTTGCAACTCTTGTTTCAACATCAATACATCCTGCCCGGTATCACCAGTCGCTAAAGTTCTAAGCTGTGATAGGTCAATTACAGTAAGATATTTTGTCATAACGAATCCGTCTATTCCGATATAATTGGTTTTCGCCCAAATATCGTCAATCGGTGTGATAGCCAATATTG
The DNA here is from genome assembly GCA_023457295.1 of Cyanobacteria bacterium OH_PDB_112. Lineage (GTDB taxonomy): Bacteria > Cyanobacteriota > Vampirovibrionia > Gastranaerophilales > CAJFVJ01 > JAEWLZ01. The sequence goes on along the minus strand of JAEWLZ010000255.1, from coordinate 6,141 downwards.
TATCTTTTGGTATTTTTGCAACGACATCCGCCTTTGATGATGCCGTTTCTCGCATGTTAAGCGGGCCCTGCTGGGTAACGACCTTAACGTACTGATAGCCCAACTCATCAGCCAAGGCGGCGGATATAAATAACACAAATGAAACCGTTAACAGGCATACAATCGTTATTGACACAAGGCATCCCATTGCCTTCCCCGCCTTGCGCTGTATCCCCGATCTCGTTGTCGGAATACCTGTTTTACGCGATAACCTTTGTTTTGCACTCGATATGCCAATCGCTCTCTTAGCAGAAAACGATACTCCAGGGATACCACTCCGACGCTTAGCCATTATCGGATTCCTCCTATGCGATTTTATAAAATCATACCACCAGCCAATAAATAATTCCACTACCATATCTTGTAAGTCACAATCATCATCTAGTGGTTGACGGAGATCTGCGGAGGGTTATGATGACGATTTCAGGCACGCTTCGCTGATATATCTGTTGCTATGAAAAAAAGTCAATAAAAACTAAATTGCCTTTTTTTGTTATCCGTGGTTCTCTTGTCCGTTTTTTTGTGGATGAGATAAAAGCATGTCCAGGGCATACTCCTGAGCTTGAGATTCAGCGAGCCGATATGCTCGTAACATACAAATCTCATCTTGCGTAAGGAAGTAGCCGGATTTCTCTGTGTCATCAATAATTGCGCTTTTAGGTATACCAAAATACTTCGACATTTTTTCGACAGCACCCATCCGTGGGACGTTTATACCGCTTTCCCAAGTCGACACGGCTTTATCAGATACACCAGCTATCTCGCCAAGCTGTTGTTGGGTTAGGCCATGTGCTTCTCTTATGCGCTTTATGTTATCAGATATGCTCATAAATACACCGCCTTTCGGTGCCATTATATAGTTAAACTATATTATAGTCAACTTTATCTCTATTTTATTTACGCCGCACTGTTGACATTCCATTTTAACTAGAGTAATATTGCACATGAAAGGTGGTGCTAAGATGCAATATTCAGTTAAACAAGCCAGACTTTTGGCAAACTTTACACAATCTCAAGTTGCTCAAAAGCTTGGTGTTTGCGAACAGACATACCGTAAAATTGAGAAGAAACCGGAATCTGCAACGATTAAACAAGCGAAGGAACTATCGTGCCTATTTGGTGTGCCCTACGACAATATTATTTTTTGCAGCACACTCTAGTTATACTAGAGTATTCGTGTGAGGGCCACACCAATGCGTTTTTCAGAAACCGCTCGACTACTTGTTTGAGGAAAAAGCCAGCTGAAGGAGGCATACAAAATGGCACTGAACCTGCTTGCACCAAAGGATGCCGCCGAGGAACTGGGCATCAGCGTACCGACCATCACGCGCTGCGTGAAGCGCGGGGCCCCGGTCCACCGGTGGGGATCCACGGGACACCGGTACCGCATCGACGTACCAGAGTTCACGAAGTGGATGGAAAACCAAAACCCAAAAAGCAAAGTAGACAGCGTCCGCGACGGCTGCCAGTTCACAACGGCTGAACAGTTGGCAGCACGCCGCCGCGACGCTGTTCGTGCTTTATAACCACCACCAAATTAAAAGGAGGATAACCAATGGACACATTATCTGCGCATCCAGAGAACATGCTTGGCAAGAAAGCCAGGGACAAGGTGACGGGCTTTACAGGGATCCTCACAGCGTATGTGGTTTACATGTACGGATGTTTGAACTATGGCATCACCCCTCCTGCCAATGGCGGGAAGGTTGAGGAAACCCACTACTTTGACGACAGGCGCATCGAGATCATCGAAGAAGCGCTTGACCCGGAGGACGTAACCGGGGAGAAACCGGGGCCTGACGTTAGGGATGAAACGCCCAAAACGAAATACGGGCTCCGCTGAGCGCGGGCAGAGGAGGCTCCATATGGCATCCATGAGCAGATCCATCCAGCGCGGCATGGCGCGGAACGGGTACTTCGCATCCAGACTCAAATGCCCGAAGTGCGGCCGTGCGATGAAGCACAGCGGGCTCGGTTCCAGGATCGCCTGCAAGTGCGGGTGGGCCGGTAAGGTGGTCCGCGGAAAGAAGGATGATCCGTCTTGAGCGATCAGGATTACGCGATCGAGATCATCGAGAACAGGGGGACCAAGCGGATGCAGCTGCTGTTCGACCGGAAACCGGAAGCGGACGCAAGGAACATTCTGAAAGCCTACAGCTTTCGCTGGGCGCCGAAACAGAAAGCATGGCAGCGGTTCCTCACCGGCAAGGCAAAGGACGCGGCGGACGCGGTGATGCGGCTGCTCGCGCAGAAAGGAGACAGATCGTGAAAGGCTGGATCATCGCTCTGATCGTGTTCGCCGCCTTGTCGGCAATCGTCACGTGGTGCCTGTGCGTCGCCGCGTCCAGGGCGGACGCCCGGATGAAGGCTATGCGGGAGGTGAATGCACGTGAGGCGGAGCCTGGGGCGTGTGGCCCGCAATCATCCGGCGCATGACGGGCGCAGGATGCCAGACAGGCGGTACGTGATCGTATCCCGGGGCATCGCCCGAACCTGGGAAGACTACTGGAAAGCGAGGCTTGGAGAGTATGCGCGATCCTTATCTGATCATTACGAGGACAAACCAGAAAACCGGACAGATGGAATCCACCGTATACAAGCGGGTGCTGTTCTGGAGGCGGGAAATGAAGGTATTCCGGCAGCTGGCCGAGCAGATCGCAGCCGCCGTTGAGTACGTGCGGGCGCTGCAAGGGAGGGCATGACGATGAAACGCTTTCTTTTCCTGCTTGCCGCCGTGTGGATTGTGCTCGCGCTGGCGTGGGCGGATGACGCGACGGCGGAGGAGCCGCGGCCGATCGGCCGGGCGACCGTAAGCGTACGCCACGGCGACCTGAACGGACGCCAGAGCCCGGACGTACACAGCCAGAAGGTTGCCTGGTTCCAGAACGGCGACGTGATCGACGTCTACGAGATCGACGGAGAGTGGGCGCTGACGGACGGAGGCGAGTACGGAACCTGCTGGGTGAACATCGGCTTCCTGACCACGGAGGACGCCGGAACGTATACCGTGACCGCCAATGGCCGCGTAAGGGTGCGGAAAACGCCGGACGGGGACGCGGTCGGCTGGCTCAGGCCCGGGCAGCAGGTGGACGTGCTGTGCGTCGTCGGAGGCTGGGCGCGGACCGGGAAAGGCTGGGTGATGGCCGAGTATATGGAGAGGAGGGACGATTGAGTGTCATCCATGCAGCGTACGATCCGGTGGGTCATCCTCAGGAGCCGCAACGGCGGAAAGACGTATCACTACCGTTCGTGCGACGGTGGAGAACACGACCGGGCCCCGCGCGTGATCAAAGCCGAACGGCGGGGGAAGGCGGAACAGCGCGTTCGCTGGCCATGCGGACGGAAGCGTGAAGCCAAAGGGCGCATGCCGGTGCCGGAAGCCGTAACGGTACGCGGTACCGATGAACGCCGGAAGGGGACCTGACCATGCAGGAAGGCAAAACCACCGCGATCGCATTCAAGAACTGGAACCAGGCCAATCAGGACGAGGACGGTTACATACGCGCGGGCTGGATCCGCAGGTCGGACGGGCACGTCGGCTATGTGAACCTGGACAATCCAGATTGCATCATCCGGGGAGATTTCATCCGGATCGGAACCCTGCACAGGCGCACCTGGGTCGCCTACCACCGCAGAGCCCGCGTCAAGGCCATTCCCCCATGCACCAGCGTGGAGAACGTCATGATGGAGCTCGAAGACAGAATTGAAAGGAATGAATTTCGTTGACTGAAAACAGAATGTGCACCGCCGTAGGCGTTGAGGGAACCTGCAAATTCCACTGCTGGGGTCAGCGCGCCTTCCCGATTGAGCCGTCGCCGATGATAGGCGGGGCGCCGGGCGGGCAGATATCCTATCCCGTTGCGATACTGGAAACCGAAGGCGGCCGTGTGGAGGTCGTCATCGCGGACGACGTGACATTCGCCGCGGACAAACCGGCCGGAAAAAACAAGGCCGACGAACCGACGGACACCGAGCAAACCTTCCTCGACGATCTTTGCCGCCGCTGCGCCCGGAACGATGATCCGGCGATCAGCGATGGAGAGATCGACACCATCTGCGGAGACTGCACAAAGCGCGTCCACGGCGTGTGGGCGCTCACCCATTATAAAAGCCGTGAGGTGGTCAAGTTATGAGCAGCGAAGACATCAGGAAGTGCCGGGTGTGCGGGTGCGACGACGAGCACGCGTGCGTGGATGAACACGGTGACGCCTGCAGTTGGGTGGAGGACGACCTTTGCAGCAGCTGCGCGGCCAAAGAAGAGGACGGGCTCGGGGATGCGGGAATCGACGAGGAAACCGGATCAACAGATTCCGGCGAGGAAACCGGGGACGATGGCGGAGACCAGGAGCCGGAAGACGCGCCTGTGGGCGCGGGGAACGCCGCCGCGGAACAGCGTTACGACAGCCTGATCGACGCGATCCGCGACGGGATGGCAGCGAACGCCGGCAATAAACCGCTCTGCCTGCTGGGCGACCTCCTGACCGGCTGGATCATGAAAAATCAGAGGCTGGCGGCCGGGGCGAAAGTCGGACAAAAAACGCTGAAGGGCGCGATGGACGCCGTGCGCGACGAAGCGAAAAAGCACCAGACCGGGAACTGCGGCATTGTGTCCGATCAGGACGCGCTGAAAATCGCGCTTACGTATTTCGGCATCCGGCACGAATCGAAAGCGCCTGCGGATCCGCTGGACCTGGACGCGCTCCTGGGATCGTGAGGCTACCTTCATGACGTTTGAAGAAGCACTGAAGCATACCGGGAAGCTCATGACGGAACAGGCCAGAAAGCGGGCGCTGGAGGCGCTGCCGCACTACATCTGGACGACCGGGACGCCGGAGAAGCGCAGCGGGTTCTGCACGGCCTGCATGCGCTGGATCGAGGGCATCAAGCCGGAACGGGGAAGGGCCTGTTATCAAAGGAAAAAAAGAGCCTACGCCGGGACGGCCATTTCGGAGGTCCAGCGGAAGGGGTTTAACACGCCGATATCCGGATACGTCAAGGACAGCGACGATTACTATGAAGGCACCGTGGCGGGAGACACCAAGCATAAATCGCACGGATGGTGCCCGCGCTGCGGCGCCAGGATCCAGTACCGCTCCGAGGGGATGAAACGCGGCTGTTTCAACGACAAGGTATTTCTGATCGTGTACAGCAAGTCCAGGATCGAGAAAGGCGCCGTTGTCTGCGTAGGCTACGCGGTGGACGCGCCGTGGAACCATATGTACGACATCCGCAGACCGCCGATCGAGGTGGAGCCGTACGAGGTATGCGTGTTCCGCCCGGGGAAGGGCGGCACGCGGTTCTGCGGGGAGCGCGACTGGTACAGCGGAAACAAGAAGCCAACCTTTTACCTGCGCAACGAGTGCAAAAGCGGGTTTACGACGTGCGCCACGTGCGGGAAATCCGGACGGGAAACCGTGCTCGATCAAACGTCGTTCGACCGGGCGGTAGAGGGTACGGAGTTCGGGCGGCTGCTGGCGCTGGGCGTACACAACGGCGCGGCGCAGTGGGACTATCTGGACAAGATCCGTGTCATGGACAGGATCGGGCGGTACCCGTGCATCGAGTACCTGCACAAGCTGGGTTTCAGGGAACTGGCGCGCAGCGTGATCGATTCCACAACGGGCAGAGCTTTGAACTTGCGCGGGAAAACGGCCAAAAGCGTGCTGCGGCTGACCGACGGCCAGTGGGGAGAGATCAAGGGCAAGCGGCTGACGGTTACGGTCCGCATGCTAAAGGTCAGGGCGATGGCAGAACGGAACCGCTGGCGGATCAACATGGAAAACTGCGAGTGGATCAGCAAAAACGCGGACTTTTATGACCTCGACAAGCTCAACGGGTACAAGGGCATCCATCCGGCGCAGGTTCTGCAGTACTGCAAAAAGCACAATACGCGGCTGGCGGATTTCTGCGATTTCCTGGGCCAGATGAAAGAGCTCGGCATGCCGTTCAGCAAACAGAACCTGTACCCGAAAAACTTTCCGGCAATGCACACGGCGCTTTCGGCACGGATCGAGCACAAGCGCAGCGAGCACATCGACGCGCAGATCAGAAACAACCTGCAAAAGCTCCGGCAGTTCTATTTCACCGCGAACGGCCTGGCGC
>JAEWLZ010000254.1 GCA_023457295.1 Cyanobacteria bacterium OH_PDB_112 | reverse complement strand
GTCTTTAGGTTTACTGCCAAGCGCAAGCTTATCGAGCGAAGGCCCAGGTATGTATGAACCCTGCCATGGTTCTGCTCCTGATTTTAAAGGTCAAGATCGTTTAAATCCTATTGCCACAATACTTTCTGCGGCTATGATGTTAAAATACAGCTTTAAGCTGGAAGAAGCCGCTTCAGACATAGAAAAAGCCGTTGCAAAAACTCTTCGTGACGGTTTCCGCACAGAAGATATTTTAAAAGAAGGTAATGCCCTTGTCGGGACTTCAAAAATGGGCGATTTGATTGCGGAAAGAATTTAAACCATTCTTTGAGCAAAAGACTTGATAAACAACCTGTCATTGATTAAAAAGACAGGGGTTCCGTCATCCCGCTTAAATATTCCTTCCACATATTTTGATTCAATAATAGACTTTCCTACCCAATCTTCATCAGCAGGAATTAAATGTTCTATTGAAACTATTTCATCGGCGGAAATACATACATTATTTTGTCCCTCTCCCAAAATAACACTTATTTCTCTTTTGCTTTCTTTGAATGCTTCTTTAATATCTTCAAACAAATGCATCATTTGCTTAAAATCTGTGTCTTTAGTCTCATCAATAATTTTTTGGGCTTCTTCCAATTTGCCTTCAAGCATAAGATGATTAACCTTTACGCCTATTTCATGGACATTTTTATGAGGATTGTTGAATCTCGCAAAAGTTATAAGAAACATTAAATTGGTATTTTTAGAATCATATGAGTCATACCATTTTCCGAAAGCGCAAGCGTGAGGGTCTGTCGTAAGAGTAAACTTGGTATTTTCTTTTACACAATTTTCAAGCGTATTTACCCAATATATATGATCTTGTCTTCTTGCTTCCATCAAATCAAAAAATTCTTTAATCTCTTCTTCAACAGATTTGAAAGCAAAAATTTTTCTAAGATCCACAAAAGGTATTACCTGTTCACGAAATTTGATAACTCCTCTAACTTCTTTAGGAGCTTTGGGTATAGGTGTGACTTCTTTTAAAATGCTTGTTGAAACTACTCTTTCACATGAAATAGCATAAATATTATCCGAAATCTTTAATAATATATATGGCAGCTTTTCTTTTATTTCTTCCATAGATTAATCTCACTATTTTAATTAGATACAATATTATTTTAGCACTATTTAAATTAACGCTATTTATATAAAAAAACAGCCCCTCCGACATTAAGAGAGGCCTATATAATAATACGGCATTTCTTTTATAGACGTATATAATCTATAAAAGTTCCATAAATTTTAAAAAAATTTTAAATAACCGTCCAAGGATCTTTTTCTTTTGCAATAATTGTTTCAACACCTGCCAAAATCTCTTGCAATACAGGCAAAATAACTCTTTCGCTTTCAAAGTGTCCAACATCAATAACGGCTTTATCTAAAATTTCAAGAGCATTATGATATTTGGTATCTCCTGTTATAAAAACATCCGCATCGCAAGAATTAGCCAAATCCGCACCCGCTCCTGAACATAGAGCTACCTTAGATACTATTTCAACTTCTGAATTATTAATAAATTTGATATTTTCACAAGCCAAAGTTTTTTTTACCCGCAAAGTAAAATCCTCTATAGGCAAGGCTTCCACTGTTCCAGTACGGACAAATTCTCCGACGATTTGAACATTTTTCATTCCGAACATTTGGGCCAAAACATCATTTATGCCTCCCGGCGCTTTATCAAGGTTTGTATGGGCAGAATAAATTTGAATATTATTACGAATTGCCTCAATCACTGTTTTACTTTTAAATCCTTCATAATAAAGTTTTGTGATTTTGCCCATAAACAAAGGGTGATGAGTGATAATAAGTCCGCAACCAAGATTTTTTGCCTGTTCCACCACATCAGGAGAAGGAGATAGCGCAAGCAAAACTTTATTCGTTTCTTCAATTTCAAGTTTAACCTGCCAACCCGTATTATCCCAATCAGAAGCCAATTCTAAAGGAGCAAATTTTTCAATTTTTAAAATTATGTCTTTAATTTGCATTAAAAACCTCCTCTAAAATTTTTTTTGCTATATTTTGTTTTGAAGTTTTTTTAAATTTTTTGACCTCAAGATTTTTATTTATCAAAAAGACTTCGTTTTCATCAGACGAAAAACCAATTGCATTATTTGAAATATCATTTGCAACAATAAAATCAAGGTTTTTGGCTATAATTTTTTCTTTGGCATTTTCAATCAAATTCTGACTTTCTGCGGCAAATCCAACAATAATCTGACCCTGTTTTTTATTTTTTGCCATAAGCGAAATTATATCAGGATTTTTAACAAGTTCAACTTTTAGTGCCTCTTCATTCTTTTTTATTTTTTGCTCGGCACGAAAAGCAGGGCGATAATCCGCAACAGCCGCCGCCATAATAAGACAATCAGCAGAATTCATAGCATTTTGGACTGCCAAAAGCATATCCTGAGCAGATTTAACTTTTTCTATACAATAAGGACGTTCAACATCAACACTAGAAACCAAAACCACATCAGCTCCCTGAGCAAATGCCGCATCAGCAAGTGCGATTCCCATTTTTCCTGAACTATAATTCCCTATATAACGTACAGGATCTATTTCTTCTTTAGTCCCGCCGGCTGTTATAACTATTTTTTTTTTGATAAGAGATAAATTCAAATTTAAAACTTCTATAACTTTGGCTTCAATTTTATCAATTTCAGCCATACGTCCTTCTCCTTCGCACCCACAGGCAAGTTCACCTTTTTCGGGATTTATCGCAACATAGCCCATTTCTTCAAGAGTTTTAATATTTTTTTGCACAGCAGGATTTTGCCACATATTTGTATTCATAGC
>JAEWLZ010000253.1 GCA_023457295.1 Cyanobacteria bacterium OH_PDB_112 | reverse complement strand
GCATTCTGGTGGCCACCAGCGGAGATACCGGAAAGGCTGCGCTGGAAGGGTTTTGCGATGTGCCCGGCACCAGCTGCTCCGTATTTTACCCGGTGGAAGGCGTCAGCGCCATGCAGCAGCTGCAGATGACCACCACTGCGGGCCAAAACACGCACGTGATCGGTGTGCGCGGCAATTTCGATGATGCCCAATCCGGGGTGAAGCGGCTGTTCTCCTCCCCCGCCTTTCACGAGCGGATGAACCAGCTGGGCAAGCTGCCTTCCTCTGCCAACTCCATCAACTTTGGCCGCTTGGCGCCGCAGGTGGCCTACTATTTCACGGCCTACGCGTCGCTTGTGAACAGCGGTGCGCTGCGCATGGGGCAGCCGCTGCATTTTGTGGTTCCCACAGGCAACTTTGGGGATATTCTGGCCGGCTACTATGCCAAGCGCATGGGGTTGCCCGTGGGGCGGCTGATTTGCGCCAGCAACCGCAACAACGTGCTCAGCGATTTCTTCGCCGATGGCACTTATTATACGCATCGCACGTTCTTCAAAACCATGTCACCCAGCATGGATATTTTGATTTCCTCCAACCTGGAGCGCCTGCTGTATGAAAGCGCCGGGCGGGATGCGCGGCTGGTGAAAAGTTGGATGGAGCTGCTGGGCACCAGCGGCAGCTTTTCCATCGGCGCGCAGCGGCTGGCTGAGCTGCAAAAAACCTTCTCCGCAGGCTATGCGGATGATGGGATGACCGCGCGGGAAATCCACCGGGTGTATGAGCACATCGGCTATCTGATGGATCCGCATACAGCGGTGGCCAGCCATGTGCTGGGCGAATACCGCGAGCGCACCGGGGATCACACGCCTGCGGTGATCGTTTCCACCGCCAGCCCCTACAAGTTCGCGCAGGATGTGCTCACCTCCCTGCAGGGGGAGCAGGCGGCTGCCGGGTTGGATGCGTTTGGCTGTGCCCAAGCGCTGCAGGCGCTCACCCACGTGCCCATCCCCCGCCAGATCAGCGAGCTGCGCACGCTGCCGGTGCGCCACAGCGCTGTATGCGATACCAACGCCATGGAGGCCGCGCTGTTTGAGCAGCTGCGCTGAATCCGCGCATTCCCCGTCGCGGCCGTTTCCCCTAAGGGAGCGGCCGCGTTTTTGTCCTCTTTTTCACAATTTTCGCTCGCAGGCGTTTCACCCGCGCCGCAACCGGGGTATCACACCTTTGGTTCAAATCCGTAAAGATGTGTAAAAGGAGGACAAACGATATGAAGTGGGTTTGTAAGGTTTGTGGTTATGTGCACGAGGGGGCGCAGCCGCCCGAGAATTGCCCGGTGTGTAAGGCGCCCAGCGAAAAGTTTGAGAAGCTGGCCACCGACAAGGCCTATGCCGATGAGCACCGCGTGGGCGCGGCCAAAGGGCTGGATGAGCGCGTGATCGAGGGTCTGCGCATGAATTTCAACGGCGAATGCGCCGAGGTTGGCATGTACCTGGCCATGAGCCGTCAGGCGGACCGTGAAGGCTACCCCGAGGTGGCCGAAGCCTTCAAGCGCTATGCGCTGGAAGAAGCCGACCACGCCAGCCGTTTTGCCGAGTTGCTGGGCGAGGTGCTCACCGACAGCACCAAGAAAAACCTCGAGATGCGCGCAGAAGCCGAGTGGGGCGCCACCTCCGGCAAGAAAGAGCTGGCCGTGCTGGCCAAGGAGCTGGGCTACGACGCGGTTCACGATACCGTACACGAAATGTGCAAGGACGAAGCCCGCCACGGCAAGGGCTTTGATGGCTTGCTGCGGCGGTACTTTGGCAAGTAAAATCAAGGGTTTTGCCTTATGAGATAAGGGTTTGGGGGATGCTTCGGCGTCCCCCACCTTTTTTGCATTTCCCGAAAATATCACAAACCAATCACAAATGCCCGCCCAAACACTTATAAACCCATGGCTTCTATTGGCTGATAGTTATCACAAGGTAGGCTCCCATCTGCGGTAAAGATACCCTGCAACTGACCCTTGGCAACAGCCATATGCGCTGCTTGAACGTGCGTGTAGATATTCAGCGTCATTTGAATGTTGGCATGTCCAACGATGGTCTTGACTGTCACAGGGCTTACGTTTGCCAATGCCGCAAGGGTGATGAATGTGTGCCTGAACGTATGAGCAGTAGCGCCATAAAGGTTGATTTTCTTCTTGATGCTTTTCCACATCGCCCTATACACTTCATCGTGAATAGGTGTATCCCAGCGGTTCCCAAACAACCAACCAATGCCGCGATTCTCTTTCAACAGCTTATCAAGCCCTGAAAGAATCGGAACAGCCCTTACTCCCGCTTTGGTTTTGGGTGTTCCAACCTCCGGCGTGTTACTTGGATAGGTGGCATTTCTAGAAATGTGGATTTCACCGTCACATATATCCTCCCACTTCAAAGCCAGTATCTCACCCTTGCGTGCGCCCGTGTAGATCATAAGAGAAAGAAGCAACTTTTCGTTCGCGTCCAGCACATCAATGTTCCTTATGATGCTCTGGACTTGCTCATGGGTCAATGCGGGTCGCTCGCTCACCTTGTCGGTGTTGATTTTAATGCGCTTGTCACGAACAGGGTTGATGGG
>JAEWLZ010000252.1 GCA_023457295.1 Cyanobacteria bacterium OH_PDB_112 | reverse complement strand
ATTTGGGGTAGAAATCTTGTAAGAAATTTTTATAATTTGGAAGCTTTATCCTGTGTTTGCGACCTTGATCAAAAGAATATTGATGCCATTAAAAATAATTATCCCGATGTGAAATTCACAAATGACTTTAATGAAATTTTGAATGATTCGGAAATTACAGGTGTTATAATTGCCACTCCAAGTCATACACACTACAAAATGGTAAAAATTGCTCTTGATTCAGGCAAAAATGTATATGTGGAAAAACCTATCGCAACAACGGCAGAACATGCCAAAGAATTAAAAGAATACGCAGAGCAAAAAGGAAAAGTACTTATGGTGGGGCATCTTTTGCTTTACCATCCTGCAGTTTCAAGACTTAGAGAAATAATTGCAGAAGGCACGCTTGGTGAAATAACTTATGCTCAAAGCGACCGTTTAAACATAAATTATTTTAAAAATGACAAAAGTGTAATGTGGGATTTAGCCCCCCATGATGTTTCTATGATTAGCTATGTTACAGGCAAAAAACCTTTAAAAGTAACTTCGGCGGAAGGTTTTTCGTCTGATAAAAATAACATAATGGATATTGTTCATATAGATATGGAACTTGAAGACGGAATTAAAGCACATGTTTCTACAAGTTGGATTCATCCTCAAAAACGTGTAGTGCTACTTGTGAGAGGGACAAAAGCCACAGCTGTTCTCGATGACACTTTATTGAGTAATAAGCTGCAAATATTTAGTAATTTTGAACCCAATAAACAAGATATAGACTATCCTGATTATTTGGAAATAGAACCATTAAAACTTGAATGTCAGCATTTTTTACACTGCATGGCAGAAGGAATTACGCCTCGTTCTGATGGAACAAACGGTTATGAAGTTGTGAAAATTCTTGAAGAAGCAGATAAAATAATGCTGGGAAAAGATTTTGATAAACTTAATGAATATAATTTTGTTTCATCAAGGCAAAATCTTTTAAATAAATAAAAAATACTCAACAAATAACTATCAAGTATCGGACTTACTTATAAAAAAATAAATAATTTTGTAAAATTTCAAGTGTTAAATAAAAAAGGAGACACTATGACACAAAATTATTTATGGACGGACAATCCTACAGAAGCAAATGTGGCTGTCTATGATTCAGATATTTTGAATGAATGTCTTATGCATTTGAAATATCAAAATATAAAAACCACACCCTTTTGCGTGAATTCTGCAAGTACAGATACGGCAGGAGCAGCCAATTTACTAAGCTATCAGAGCAATACTGTGAAATTTAACTGCGGAAACAGTGTTGTTCCTATTATGACGGCAAATTTGCAAAATAACTGGACGTTATCTTCAAGCCACCCTATAAATACAAGTACTAACGATATCTATAAATCTTTTGACAATAATAATTTATCTTATTGTTCGCTACAACATACCCCTACCGAAGAAAGTCCCGCTTATTTAAGTGTTGCTTATACTTCTTCTTTTTCTTTTGATTATTTATATCTATATTTCAATGAAACTTTAACGCCCGGAACAATGAAGAATTTTTATATTTTAGACGCAGATGAAAATATAATTTATTCTTATGAAAATTATGAAGGTATTTTAAAACAAAACACTTTTTTAATCCCTCTTCAAGGTTTTGTTGGCAATAAAATAACTATATCCACCAAGTCAAATATCAACAATACAAACTATGTTAATTTTCCTAATGTAATAAAATTATTGAAAAAAGATCAGGTTATATCTTTCACAAATTCTAAAGGAATAAACTATCTTTTAGGAGCTTTATCAGATTTATCTATTACACAAGTAAGTTCATCAGGTACTGAAATACAAAATATTTATATTAAAAATGACGGTCAAGCAGAAGCTCTTGTAACACCATTAAATTATAGTAATACATTACCTTCATCTCCGGTTTTGAATCAAGTTCACTATTTGACAAATACAGAACCGGCTCAAGCAAAAATTTATGACGGAACAAGCTGGAAAGATTGCGATAATAAAACACCTCTGGGAAAAGTTACTTTAAGCAATGGCAGTATAATTTCTGTAAGCACTAATCCCTACAACCAGAATTCTTATAATATCAATAGTAATACACCCGCTTCAAAAGCAGGAAATTTACTCACAAAAGACCAATTTACACAACTTTTAAGCTCTCCCGGATGGACAAAGCTGCCAAACGGACTAATTTTGCAATGGGGTGTAGTAAGCGGATATGTGACATATCCTGTAACATTTCCTAATGCGGGTTTCCCTTTTTTGACCACAAAAACAGGCTCAGGACCCATTATTGCTTCTATTTATGGAGCACCTTCCCTTGCCGGTTTCTCAGTTACGTTAAGTGCAGCCAGTGATTGTTATTGGATGGCAATAGGTTATTAAAAGGAGGTAAAAATGATAACTTTAATAAGAAAAGAAATAAAACAAGACGGTACTTTCGGAGGGAATTATTCTTATGCCCTAAATTATTCGACTTTACCCGAAAAATTCATAGAAATAACAGAAGAACAACGTGATTTTATAGACACAAATATAGACAAATTACGTTATGATGAAACTCAAAATGGGATTTTTCAAGATATCAAAGGAGTTATAGATATTTCGCAAACATATGAATATCTTTCAAATAAACTAGAAAATGCAAAAATACAAAAGTTAGCTGATAATGAAAAAAAATATACCGAACGTTTAAAAAGCGGTGTGATTTATAACGGTATAAAATATGACTGCGATGACAGGGCTTGTCTTCGTGTAAGCGGGCAATCCATAAAAAATATTAAATCACCCAAAAATATAATTGAGTGGTTTGATTATGATTTTAAACCCCAATGTTTGACAGAAGAAGAATTTAATCAACTGGAAGACGCAATTATAGAAATAAATCGAAATATCGAAATTAAAAACTGTCAGGTGAATGAACAGGTATTAAATGCTCAGAGCCTTGAAGAATTAAATTTAATAGACACAAATTATAACTATATCTAAATCCTCCTACTTTTAGGTTTTTTGGGAAGGTTTTTTATCGAGAATCTTCCCTTTTTGTAAATTTATGTAAATATATATACGATATATGAATTTTATATATTGCAAATGTTTTTATATAAGAGAAAGGTATAGTTATTTAAAGAACAAGGTAATATTATGGTATCAGGTATAACAGGTGATTTTTCATTAAATACGCTAAATTTTATTCAAAGCGAATTGCGATTTGCGGGAATTGATGTAAACGGAGATATTCCTGATGAAGAATTAAGCGGTTTAAGTACTGATAGCAGCAATGC
>JAEWLZ010000251.1 GCA_023457295.1 Cyanobacteria bacterium OH_PDB_112 | reverse complement strand
TTCCAAGAAGTGAAACCAAGGAAGTCAAATTTCCGCCTGCAAGTTTTCCTTCTGCTATACCTTCATTTATCACCTCAAAATTAGAATTTGCCTCAAAAACTTCTGTCCCCAGGCCTTCAAGAGTATTTAAGAAATTTTTCAGGGTGAAATCATCAATTTTTTCTTCCCCAAAATCACTCACAGCCATAGGAGCATGAAACACAGGACAAGGAAGAGTATTCAGCAAAATTGTAATATCGCTGAAGCCGAATAACGGTTTTGGATTTTGTGCAATCAAGCCAAAGTCAATTTTATCAAGAAGTCTAGCACAGCCGTATCCACCTCGAGAACATAGCACAGCCTTGATTTCAGGGTTCGTAAAAGCCCAGTGTAAATCCGATAAGCGCAAAGCATCACTTCCTGCCAAATAATCATCACAAGCTAAAATATTGGGGGAAAGCAAAACTTTATAACCTTGAGATGTCAAAAATGATACGGCTTTTTCAAGCTTTTTATCATCTTTTATACATCCTGCCGGAGAAATTATACCTATTGTATCGCCTTTTTTAAGCGGAATAATTTTCATGCTTTTATAAAATCCTTTGTCGTGATACATTATTTATAATAGCAAAGAGGTACCCGATTTGTCACAATCTTATATTCCGCTTTACAGAAAATACAGACCACAGACTTTTGCAGATCTTGTGGGGCAGGAAATAGTTTCAAAAGCGCTTTGTAACGCTATTGAAATGGATAAAATTTCTCATGCTTATCTTTTTACGGGTTCACGGGGGACAGGTAAAACTTCTGCCGCGAGGATTTTGGCGAAATCACTTAATTGTATAGAAGGCCCAACAGCAAATCCTTGCGGTAAGTGCGCCAACTGTATTGATATCACAAACGGAAGCGCTATTGATGTAAAGGAAATCGACGCGGCAAGCAACAATGGTGTTGAAGATGCTCGTGACATAATCGAGAAAGTACAATTTGTTCCTGTTTCAGGTAAGTATAAAATTTTTATAATAGATGAAGTTCATATGCTTTCAAATGCCGCATTTAATACGCTTTTGAAAACTCTTGAAGAACCGCCAAAAAACCTTGTATTTATTCTTGCCACAACTGAGTCGCATAAGGTTTTGGAAACTATCGTAAGCCGCTGTCAGCGTTTTGATTTCCGCAAAATAAAAACAGCTGATATAATCAAAAGACTTGAGTTTATTGCTAAAAAAGAAAAAATAAAAATTTCTAAAGAAGCAATTGACTTAATTTCTCAAAAATCATCCGGAGGGCTTCGCGATGCTATTGCATTACTTGACCAGGCAAGTGTTTTAGGGCTGGGCGGAAATGAAATATCTATTGATGATGTTCTTTCTATTTCAGGAGCTATTTCACAGGATGATTTGTATTCTATTACTTCTGCTTTAGCGCAAAAACAGTCAGATGTTTTGATTACCCTCATAAATAAAATCATTTCTCAAGGTAATGAGCCTTTACTTATTTTGCGGGAACTTACTGAATATTTTAGAAACCTTTTGCTTCTCAAAACAGCGGGAGATGCTTCAAAAGTAGCTGATTTACTTGCTGTGTCAGAAAAAGCTATTACCCAACTTGATGAACAATCTAAATTTTTTGAAATTATAGAAATAGCACAAATTATCGAAAAATTTGCCGAGTATGAAGTTATGCTGAAAAATACTACCAATCAAATGATGTGGATAGAAGTAATTTTGATAAGTATTCTTCATCGTCAGGATATTAAAGTTATAAAAGACCTTGAAAAGCGTGTCAGTGCGCTTGAAACTCTTAGCTCAGGACAAATACCTCAAGCAGAACCTATCAGAATTTCTGCTGCGGTATCTCCGATTCCGCCTGTACAACAGCCAAAAATTGAAACATCTGTTCAGAAAATAGAAACATTTGAAGAAGATTTTAAACCTGATGAAATTCAACAAGAACAAAAAGCCCAAACGCCGGAAAAAGATAATTTGCAGCAAGTTTGGGTGAACCTTTTGAATACTCTTGAAAGTTTCCCCGCAAAAAGTTTTTTCAACGGGCTTGCAAAACCTGTTGAGGTTTCAGAAAACGGAATTGTTATCGCTTTGAGTAATGAGTCTTTGATAAAAGGAGCAAAAGATAGCAAAAAATTACAAGAATTGGAAGTCGCTGCAAATAAGTTTTACGGAAAAGAAGTTCGCGTCAATTTAATTACTTTTGCAGAAAAAACAGAAATAAAAAAAAAACTGAAACAAGAACCTGAAGAACAAATTGAGAACAAAAATCTTGAACAAAGTAAAGAAATTGAACAAATAGATGAAGATTTTGAAATAGATTTTGAAGAAAACGAAATAATTCAAAAATCAGATGCGTCTGATAAAATAAAACCTCAAGCTTTTTCGGATTCGACAGAGATGCTTATAGAGCTGTTTCAGGGAAAAATAATTGAATAAAATAGCCCGACTGTCTATTCCAAGAGGCTATTTTGAGATGAATAAGTTAGGTTAGTCGAGTTATTTTCAAAAAATCCGTTATTCAGTAGACTAAAAATTGTCAAAAGGATTTCTGATTTAAAGAAATCTTTAAATAAAAAAACAGGGCTAATTACAGACCCTGAAGACGTCTTGAGGTAATTTGCAAAAGTAGTTTGCAAAGGAGGAGGATATTGTATGTCACTACAATTATTATTTAAAGCACCGTACATAGAAATGGAAGCTCTTGAAAATCTTTGGTTTCAGTTATCAGATAAAGCCTGCAATTTAAAATGCAGACATTGTTTTTTAAGCTGTAATCCCAAATATAACAATAAAAGCTTTTTACACATAGACAAAGTAAAAACAACTCTTGAAGCTACCAAAAAAGAAAATATTAAATCTATTTATCTTACAGGTGGGGAGCCGCTTTTACATCCTGATATAAATAATATTCTAAGGCTTTGTCTTAAACGCGCTAACACAACTATTTTGACAAACGGAACTATGTTGAATGACAAAAAAGTAAGATTTTTACGTCAACTTGAAGATAATTATAATTTTGAAATTATCTTTAGAGTCAGTCTTGATCATTATGATGAGCTTATTAACGACAGGATTAGAACTAGAGGTCATTTCAGAAAAGCTCTTTCAGGGATTCAAAATCTTTTGAAATATGAGTTTAATCCAATAATTTCTATCGTAAATTATGACAATCATGATGTAAACGGCTTGAAAGAAGGATTCAAAATCCTTTTTGACAGTATAGGTTTTGAAAGTGAAGACTTAAACTATAAAATAATTTCGCCAATTAAAACAGGTGAGTATGCTTTAAATTTCGGTAAATACCAAGATGAAGAATTTATTGACGCAAATGGATTAAAAGATATTGATGAAACCAAATTTGATTGCAAAACTTCAAGGGTGGTCACTCAAGACGGAATTTATTCTTGCCCCGCTCTTGCTGGTGATTCAAGAGGCAAAATAGGTACTACAATTC
>JAEWLZ010000250.1 GCA_023457295.1 Cyanobacteria bacterium OH_PDB_112 | reverse complement strand
CTTTTTTGAAAAACCCACGAATTATAAAGCCTACCCGTATCATCTTTCAGCCAATTCCGATTTTTCCCGTCCAACCAAAATTGGTACAAAGATTTTTGCTCACAATCAATTAATTTTTGAGGAGTTGATATTATTATTCCGTCCTCAAGAACATCCAAAATATCCGCAGGATTATCAGCAACAATTGAACTTTTAACCTGCAAAACCCAATCCTTATACGGAATTTCTCCGCCGATAGAAAAATAAAGATTTTCAAAATCATCAAGCGAGGCAAAAAGTTGATTAAAGAAAGAAAAAGTATCTTCATCAGTCGCACGCTCTAAAATATAATTTTTGAATACAAACTGTAACTCATCCGAAAGAGATAAATCAGCTATTTTAAGCTCTTCAAGCATAACCATAAAATCGGAATAAGAAGTAATTTCTTCTCCAAAATCAACACATACAGGAAGTTGGGAATGTTTTCTAAAATGAGCAATCACTCCTTCGCAAAGAATTGCAGGAACTTTTAAAAATTCGCTTAAAAATTTCTTTATCTCCGAATCTTGGATTTTCATTCCCCACTCAGGATGAGCCAAGCAAAGTATAATTAACGAAGCAAAAACGAATTTATCATCATAAAGCCTGCAAGTCCCGGACAAAAACTGGTATTTTATATCATTTTGGACAAAATATTTTTCGAGGTTATACTTCAAAATAAAATCATTTTCTGGCATCACGATTTTAATATCACAAAGTTTTACGCCATTTTCAATAAGCTTGGAAATTCTTTGCAAAATTTGTTCTGTCATATCAATATTTTGCTCTGTTGAAACAATTTCAAATAATTCAAGGCTTTTAGGCTTATCTTGTTCAAAAATTTCAAGAATTTTATCCGCAACATTATCTTTATAATTAAGTTCTAAAACTTTATCATCAAAAGATTTCCATCCCTCAGGGTATGCGCTCAAATACCCACGACGTGAACCGCCCTTTTCATCAAAGGCGATAAAATACTCCTCAACCTTTTCTGACAAAGCTTTTACAAACAAAAAAGCCTGATAAGTCATTTCATCGAAATCATCAACAAGAAGATACTTTACTCCGTCAAAATCTCGCAGAGTTCCTTCCTGAAAAAGCTTCATAAATGCCTCAGTTTGGCGAATATAATCAAAGATACGGTACTTAAGCATATCAGATTTGGTTTGATTCAAAACTCTTTGGGCATCTTCCGCAAAAGTTTCATTAAGCATAGCCGACTTTTGCGCAATTTCATCTTGAGTCAAAGCATTTCCACTAATCAGAGCATACCTGCGAAGCAATTGATACATAAGGTTTTGCCCTGACACATAGTCATCAAAATTGACTCTCTCAAGATTTTTTTTGATTACATAAGATGTTATATTTACACCCGCCATATCAGGCGAAACAACAGGCTTTCCAATACTTTCGGGTATAAGCTGCTCAAAAATCTGCCAATTATTCAAAATAGAACGATAAGCAAGTCCGTTAAACGTATAGACCTGATAACTCTGTCCCTCGACTTTTGCCTTGCGCAATTTTTGAACAAATTTTTCTTTCAGAAAAGAATTTTGGCACAGCACAAGAATTTCAGAGGTTTTCGCACCTTTTGAAATCAGCTCTGTGTATTTATTTATAAGCCATGTGGTCTTGCCCGACCCTAAACTTCCCTTGATAAGCATGGTTTTATTGTAGCATGGTGAAAATAAACTCTCCCTCGACTTGTGGTAAGTGAACGTATATTTCTTAACGAAAAATTATTTAGCTCTGGTTACTAATACAAAAAAGAAGCCGACTCTTTCGATTCGGCTTCTTTTATATCTTTATCGTAATGCTTAAGCTTTAGTAGTACCAGCTTTTGCGATAATTTCTTCTTCAATGTTCTTAGGAACTTGTTCATAATGTTTGAATTCCATTGTGAATGTTCCGCGACCTTGAGTTTTACTTCTGATGTCAGTTGCATAGCCAAACATTTCAGACAACGGAACAGTAGCGTTAACTTTTTGAATTCCAGTGCCTTCAATCATTGCCATACCTTCAACACGACCACGACGTGATGACAAGTCACCGATTACATCGCCTGTGTATTCTTCAGGAGCTTCAACTTCAACTTTCATCATAGGCTCAAGAATAACAGGGCTTGCTTTTCTAACAGCATCTTTCATTGCCATAGAACCTGCTATTTTAAACGCCATTTCTGAAGAGTCAACATCGTGGTAAGAACCGTCATAAAGCGAAACTTTTACGTCAATTACAGGGAATCCTGCAATAATACCGCCATCAAGCGCTTCTTCCATACCTTTTCTTGCAGGCTCGATGTATTCTTTCGGAATAGCACCACCAACAATTTTGTTTTCGAAAACAAATCCTGAACCAAGTTCAGCAGGTTCAATGTTAATTTTAACGTGACCGTATTGACCTTTACCGCCTGATTGACGAGCGAATTTAGTATCTGAAGATGAACTTGCTTTAATTGTTTCACGGTAAGCAACTTGAGGTTTACCGACGTTAGCTTGAACTTTAAATTCACGCAACAATCTGTCTACGATGATTTCAAGGTGAAGCTCACCCATACCGGAGATGATTGTCTGACCTGTTTCTTGGTCAGTTTTCACACGGAATGAAGGATCTTCTTCAGCCAATTTGCCTAGAGCTAAAGACATTTTTTCTTGGTCAGCTTTTGTTTTTGGTTCAATCGCAACAGAGATAACAGGCTCTGGGAATTCCATTCTCTCAAGAATGATAGGCTTTTTCTCGTCACAAAGCGTGTCGCCTGTTGTTGTATCTTTCAAACCAACTACCGCACAAATATCACCGGCATAGATTTCAGAAACTTCTTCACGAGAGTCAGCTTGCATCTGAACGATACGGCTGATACGCTCTTTTTTGCCTGTAACTGTATTCATTACATAGCTTCCTGATTCTAATTTACCGCTGTATACACGAATAAATGTCAAACGACCTACATAAGGGTCTGTCATGATTTTGAAAGCAAGAGCTGAGAAAGGCTCTGTGTCAGAGCTGTGTCTTTCATCTTCTGCTTCTGTATCAGGGTGAATACCTTTGATTGCAGGTACATCAATAGGAGCTGGTAAATAATCAATAACAGCATCCAACATAAGCTGAACACCTTTGTTTTTAAATGCACTACCACCACAAACAGGAATCACTTTTCCTTCTATAGTTGCTTTTCTTAGAGCGCGTTTAATTTCTTCAATAGAAATTTCTTCACCTTCTAAATATTTCATCATTAATTCATCATCACACTCGGCAAC
>JAEWLZ010000249.1 GCA_023457295.1 Cyanobacteria bacterium OH_PDB_112 | reverse complement strand
TGATATGAACAGCGGCATCGGTCTTGATGGGGATTATATTCTTAATTGCGACATTGATTTATCAGGCTATAATACAGGCGGACAATCTTTAATTAACGGCAATTTTACAGGGACTTTTGACGGAAATTGCTACGAAATTTCGAATTTGACCATTAATAATACCGACCCATCTGTTAATCCAACATCAACTTATTTTACATATAATACTCCTGATGATAGAAACGGGCTCGGAATGTTTAGTATTGTATCCGGTTCCGTATCCAACTTGTCTTTGGATAATGTTAATATTTCTGTCGCAGGGAATGTATACCGAACAGGTGCTTTGGCAGGTATCGCAGAAAGTGGTGCTTTTATTAACAATGTTAATGTCGAAAATACCACAATATCAGGCGGAACTGACAGCAAATGCCTCGGAGGACTTGTAGGGGTATTAGATAGTGCAGTGGTCAATGGTTGTTCAGCAGATGCGGATATTACAGGTGCTTGGACCATAGGAGGACTTGTGGGAGAGGTTGCCACAGGTAATTTACTCAATTCTACTGCAACAGGAACAGTAAATTGTAATCAGGCTACAATGCAAACGCCAAGTTTACTATACACTCTTTCTCATGTGGATAGAATGGCAGGTGGATTGGTAGGTTTTTCTGCGGGATCTCAAATAGACGGTTGTAGTGCCGATACATCCGTAACAAGCATTTATGGTTATACCGGCGGTATTGCTGGAATGATAGGAGGAGGCATTGTTTCAAATACTTATTCCACAGGAAGTGTTTCAGGAAATTATACAACAGGTGGATTCGCAGGCGATATAAGGAGCGCAACCGCTACAAATTGTTATTCACAAGCAACTGTAACAGCGACTGCTTGGAATTTGGGCGGATTTTATGGCTCTGATTGCGATGTAAATTGCAGTATAAACAACTGTTTTTATGACTCTACTTTATATACAGTCGGCAATTTCGGTCCTGCGGCAGATACAGGTTTTTGGACAAATGTTGGGGGGCTTTCATCGTCAGATATCGCAGGACATACAGGAAGTTTCAACGCTGTAACATCAAGCTGGGATACTCTTAATGCTTGGGATATGTCAGATGGTGCTCCTACTCTAATGTATTCAGGATATTCAGAATTCGGTAACAATCTTGAAGAAAATCTCCGCAGCGGAAAATATTCTCTAGTGCGAGAAGCTGATGAATATACTCAAGACCCTATTGAATTAAAAGGTGATGATTATGAAATCATCGATTGGCGGAGTGTTCCGGAAATAAACGATGAACTCTATAAAGGTGATGATGTCGATGCTGAAAATAAATATGATAAAGCTATAGAAGAAATAAACGCGCAAGACAAAAGACTTCAGCTTGAACAGACTTCTGTCGAGGTTGAATACAAAGCCATTAGCTCTGAGCGAGAATCAGTCAAGAAAATTCTTGACCAAAATGCTCAAAATTCTTTTAAATATTTTAGTTAAAAATTATTTAAGACGTGCTATGACTTTAGTAATATTTTCTTTTTCTTCATCGGAAATACTGAATTTTATATAATCTTCAAAATATTCAACAGCATCTTCATTTTCTCCGCGAGCCATAAAACAGAGCCCTAATTTTTTATAAGCCGGATAATATGTTTCGTTGACATTTAAGGCTTTAAGATAATTTGATATTGCTTTATCTATATTACCTGCAGCTTCATAAGCGCATCCTGTATGAAAAAATAAATCAGGGTTGTTGTCGATTTTATCCAGAACCGCTTCAAAGTTTTCGGCAGCACTATCATAAACTCCGAGTTCATAATAAACACGAGCCAAATCATAACGTGCATCGATGTTTTCCGGTTCTGTTTCTAAAATTTTATCTAATTCATCGACGGCAATATCATGTCTTGAATCTTTTATATATAGTTGCGCAAGTGCAAGACGGAGAAAATTATCTTCGGGTAAGAATTCTACTGCTCCTTGTAAAACTCCGATGGCCGACATAACATCACCAATAGCGACATAAACTTCAGAAAGATTTTTGTAGAGCTGTTTGAGTTTCGGGTCTGCCTGAATCCCGCTATGATAAGCATCTATGGCGGCTTTGAAATCACTTTTTTTAAAATAGCAAGTACCTATATTATTTAAAAGTCCTGCATTTCGTTTATCTTCCAGTAGAAATTCTTCAAAAATTTCTAAAGCTTCATCATATTTTTCTTCGGCAAAAAAATCTATTGCCTGTTTCATTTTTTCATCCATAGATGTATACCTCATGTGCTTGTCTTGAAAAAATTATATTATAAAATTAGGATAAATAAAAAAGCTCAATTAATATCAGGAGAAAATATGTCTGGACATTCAAAGTGGTCAACCATCAAACATAAAAAAGCCAAAGTGGATGCGCAAAGAGGAGTCGCTTTCGCTAAATTTTCAAAAGAAATAACAGTAGCAGCAAAAATAGGCGGAATTGATCCGACCGCAAATTTTAGGCTAAGAACAGCAATAGAAAAGGCAAAAGCTTCAGGGCTTCCAAATGATAATATTAAAAGAGCCATAGAAAAAGCTGCCGGTGGCGGGGCAAATGATAATATTGAAGAATTAACCTATGAAGGTTATGCGGCAGGTGGTGTGGCGGTATTTGTAGAAGCTATGACTGATAATCGTAACCGTACAGCTGGCGATATAAGAAGTTATTTCAAAAAATTTAATGGAAATCTTGGTGAAAGTGGTTGTGTTGCTTGGATGTTTAAGCCTCAAGGAGAGATAAAACTTTCAAAAGATAATGATTTTGATACTATTTTGGAGTTGGTTATTAACGCGGGAGCAGATGATATTCAGGAAGAAGAAGATTGTTACAAGGCTATTACTTCTTCGGATAATCTTCAAGTTGTAGTAGAAGAAATCGAAAAATTAGGTTATAAGATTATTTCCGCCGAGATTACAAGAAATCCCGAAAATATCGTAGATGTTACGGATGAGGCAATAGCTAAAAATATTTTACGTCTTTTGGATGCGCTTGAATCTCATGATGATGTGCAAAATGTATACTCTAATTTTGATATGGACGATGAGCTTATAGAAAAAGTATCCGTTTAAGGTTAATTTTCCGTAACTTCCTTTTCAAATCTCTTTTTATTGTTAAAATATATAATAAGAGGTTTTATGAAAAAACGTGTCAAAATAGCAATAGGTTTTATAATCGTAGTTTTGGTGGCTTGTATTGCAGGCTTTATTAACGCTTGGATAATGACAGGCGGACTCACATTGTCAGATTTAACTCAAGAGCAAAAAGAAAATGCAGAAAAGCTTTGGGTTGAAAATATTCTTTTGACTGAGACAAAAGGCGGCAAAAAATATTGGGAAATTTTTGGTAAAAGCGGTCAATATGTTGATAATAAAAACAGAATTATCCTAAATGATGTAATAGGTAATTTTTATGATGAAAATGGTGGAGTTATACTTAGTTTCGCTGGTGATAAAGGCGAATATGAAACCATGACTAAACGTGTAATTCTAACTAAAAACGCAAAACTCGCAACAAAAGATTATACTCAAATGAATTCTGATAAAATGACCTGGGAAGGAAACGACAATATAATTCACGCAGAAGGACATGTCAAAGCCATAAGAGGTGATGAGGCTATTATCACTTGTGACAGAACGGTTTTTTCTACAAGCTTTAATTACTTCCGTGTTTATGGTCATACAATAACTAAACTTTATGAAAAAGGTGGAAAAAAATAATGAAAAAATTGTTAACTATACTATGTCTTTTAGCAATAACCCTTTATGCAAGGGCATCAACCGTTACGGTCGAGTCCAAATCTCAAACTTATGATGGTACGGCTAATAAAACTTTTCTTGAAGGCAATGTAAAAGTTAAAATGGATAATATGACTCTTACAAGTCCTCGTGCGGTAGTGGATTTGACTCCTGAAGGCAAAGTTGAAAAAGCTAACTTTTTAGATAGAGTTCATGCTGTTAAAGAAGAAAAAGATACAAGACAGGAAATACGTTCGGATATTATGTCTATGTCTTTGCTTGATAAAAAAATTCGTGCAGAAGGTAATACGATTTCTACAATAAGTGAAAAAGATGTTCCTGTGGTCGTTTTGACAGCTAATTATCAAGAATATGACACAAAAGCACATCTTATGAAGGCGATAGGCAATGTAATTATTCATTATCAGGATGTTGTAGCGACTTCCAATGAAGCCACTGTAAAAGTTGACGCAAATAATAAACCCGAAAAACTAAAATTGATAGGAAATGCTGTTGTGACTCAGAAAAAGAGTGTTATAACTGCTAATACTATTATGTACAATACTAAATCAAAAGAATTTGTGGCATGCGGAAATACTCATACGCATGGGGTTGATGAAGATGATGGTTCTGTTTTTGATATTTATTCGAATCTTCAGCAGTATGATAAAGTTGCAAAGTCATTAATGGCGGCAGGCAGTGTTAAAATGACTTATCAAAATTATATAGGAGAAGGTCCTAAAGCCACTTTTTTAAGTAATAAAAAAGGTAAAATAAATGAACTTATTTTCTATGGCAGAAGTAAAGTACAAGAAGGGGACAAAATTGTTGAAGCCGATAAAATAAGAATGACGGCAAGACCAAAAACATTCCGTGCCGAAGGAAATGTAAAAACAAGTTTCAAAAATGTAGAAAGTATGTCAGACCCAAAAAATAAAAATTCGGGTTCGTTTATAGATGCGAAATAGAAGGTAAAATATGTCAATAATAATTACGGGATTAAAAAAAGAGTATGACGGCAGAAAAGTCGTAAATGATGTTTCTTTTGAAGTTAAATCCGGAGAAGTCACAGGGCTTCTTGGACCAAACGGAGCAGGAAAAACGACCACTTTTTATATGATTGTAGGACTTGTAAAGCCTGATTGCGGTAAAATTGAAATTAATGGAAAAGATATTACAGAACAGCCTATACATATGCGCGCAAGAGCAGGTATTGGTTATCTTCCTCAGGAAACATCTATTTTTAGAGCTCTTACCGTTGAAGAAAATATAAAACTCGTTCTTGAACTTAATAAAAAACTTAATAAAAAACAACGCAAAGAGAAATTGGAAGAACTTTTAGAAGATTTCGGCGTTACAAAATTGCGTAAAAGCCCAAGTGTTCAGCTTTCCGGCGGAGAAAAAAGAAGGGTCGAAATAGCAAGAGCTTTGGCTGCTGATCCGCAGTTTATTCTTTTGGATGAACCTTTTACAGGGATTGACCCTATTGCAATACAGGATATTCAAGGGCAAATCAGAAGACTTACAGAGAGAGGGATAGGGATTTTGATTACAGACCACAATCCTAAGGCTACACTTTCAATAACTAGTCATGCAAACATTATTTTTGACGGACAGATAAAAGTCTCAGGTACAAGTGAGCAAGTCGCAAATAATACTGTGGCTAAGAAATTTTATTTGGGTGAAGATTTTGAACTATAAATTAAAGCTGATAGATAAATATCTTTTTAAACAGGTACTTATGACCACTCTTATGGGCATGACTTTATTTATTGTAATTTGGGTTAGTCCGGAGATACTTTTTAAAATAATAAGTAAAGTTATAGGAAAAGAATACACTATTTTGCAAGGTATAAAGACATTTTTTCTTGAAATACCTTTAGTTCTGGGAAAAGCTATCCCGATGGGACTTTTGTTAGGTTGTTTAGGCGTTTTTGATTCTTTGAGCAAAAATTTTGAGCTTACTATTTTAAGAAGTGTAGGGGTAAGTTTTAAAAGGCTTTTGGCTCCGGTTTTAATTATAAGTTTAATTTTTGCCGTTGTTTCTTATGTGACTTTTGACCAATTTATTCCGATTTCACGTAAAATTTTGGATTTTGGTAAAGGGTGTTCGATAAATCAGCAATTTGTTTATGTGGATAAAGACAAAAACAACAAACCCCAACAAATTGTAATTATTTCTTGTTTTGACGGAAAAAAAATAAATAATGTAAATGTATTACAATTGTCTTCAGAAAATGATTTGGGTATACCTCTTTTGAAAAATATTTATAATTCACCTTTGGCGGTTTATGAGCATAATTCTATATATTTGGTTGATGGAATAAGTTATGAAATCAATGATAACAATATTTTTAAACAAATTAGTCATTTCGATTCGATAAAAATTCTTAAAGATCAAAAAGCTAAAGCTCTTATGGATTTGCTCCAATTTTCTACTCAAAGAAATAGAAATCTTACAGGAACAGAGCTCAGTTATTACCTAAAATTGCTCAAGCAAGAAGGTATGCATGAAGAATATAACTATAATCTTAATAAATACTATCAAAGAATTTTTGATTCCATAAGCTGTATTTTTCTTGCTTTGCTAGGCTGTATTCTTGGTTATGCAAGACCTCGTGAAAAACGTTTGTTTGGGCTTACAGCAGCTGTTGGTGTTATTTTCCTTTATTATATTATTATCCCGCTTTTAGATTTACTTGCACAAAAAGAAGTATTGTATCCTATAATAACAGCATCGATTCCTTGTATGATTGTTATAGGTGCAATTATCGCAAGTTTAAAATATAAAAATATAAGTATTTTCAAGTAACTGTCTTATTAATTTTTGTAAAAGAATTGTTCTTTACTATCATTTTTTTTAAATGTTCGGTTTATATTGAATATCTTATAAAG
>JAEWLZ010000248.1 GCA_023457295.1 Cyanobacteria bacterium OH_PDB_112 | reverse complement strand
GGCTAAAGACCCGCGTCTACCAATACTTTAATGCCCCAAAAACGATAAATGCCGGCTTTGCAGCCGGCATTTATCTCCCTAAATTTCCCGGTTATCCTTATTTTATAGCAAGTTTTTCAACTTTTCTGTCCGTGAATCCCTCTTTGCTTACGGCTTCAAAAACTACCACATAATACCCCTGCGCCACGTTATCGCCGTTGGCCGCCCTTAAATCCCACGGTATAAACTGGAAGAACGTTTCAAACTTGGCGGAAAGCCTTCTTACCAGTTCGCCGTTTATTGTGTAAATGCTTACCGTCATATCGCCGGTGCCAGCGCCTGTCCACCTGAACAGAACCGCCGGCAGTACTTTTTTATCAACAGGGTTAGGCGTAATTAAAACCGATTCAAGGAATTTTTTGCCTTCGTTCAATATTATAACCGTCTTGCTTGCCTCTATTGTCTGCCCCTGAACGTTTTTAACTATTACCTGAATCTCATAAGTGCCGCTTGATACGGCTTTGCCCTGATTATTAAGTCCGTCCCACCTTATGTATTCACCAACCCCTTCTCCGTAAACAAGAGACAGATCCGAACCGTTTTTGTCAATTATCAGCATATCGTCTATTTTCAGCGAAACCCTGTCTGTGCTGCTGGAGCGGTTTTCTTTTATCACCCTTACAAGTTCGCCGCCGCTGTTATAAATATTCACTTCCACGTATTCTTCTATTTTGATTACCTGAATTTCTTTAATCAAAACATTTGAATGGCCGTATTCGTCTTTTTGTTCTATTTTTATATAATAAGCGCCGTTGGTAATGTCCTGCATTGCGTTATTTGTGGCGCCCCATTCAAACACCGTGTGCCCTGTTCCGATGCTTTCCGGCGTTTCAAGCCCTCCCATAAATATTTCAAGGACCTGTTTGTTGGTAACAACCTCTGATTCTTTGCCTTCAACAGTGCCTTCAATGTTAACGCCTTCCGGTGCCGCCGTGAACTTTACAACAGACATCATATTATTGGCCCTTGATTCGGCTATTACTTTTACAAGTTCTCCCGCGGAATTATAAACGCCAATCCTTACTATATAAGGGAAAGGCGGAAGCGTGGGCGTAATTGTAGGCGTTGAAGTCGGCGACGTGGTTTCTGTTATTGTCAGCGTTTCCGTTGATGTGGCTGTTTCCGTTGCCGTTAAAGTGACAGTCGGCGTATCTGTCCATGTTACCGTCCCTGTCGCGGTATGCGTAATTGTCCTTGTCGCTGTCATAGTGGAACTTTCCGTTGAAGTCATTGATACCGTCGCGGTGGGTGTTGCAGTCCGCGTATTTGTCGCCGTGTTCATTGGCGTTTCAGTTACTGTCATGGTTACAGAGCTGGTGGGCGTTGACGTACGCGTGGCTGTCATTGATGATGTGGCGGTTGAAGAAAGCGTTATGGTAGCGGTCGGCGTTGCGGTCGGCGTGTTTGTCATACTCTCCCAGTACGTAATTGTAATTGTAGGAGTCGGCGAACTAGTAGGCGTGGCTGTACGCGTTACCGTAACCGTGGAAGTAAATGTCACAGTCGCGGTATCCGTAAATGACACTGTCGGAGTTGCAGTTTCTGTAATAGTCCTTGTTACCGTAACCGTAGGCGTATTTGTCATACTTTCCCAGTATGTAATTGTTATTGTCGGGGTTGCAGTGCTTGTAGGCGTGCTTGTCCTTGTTGCAGTCACCGTGGACGTATATGTTACTGTTGTAGTGGCCGTCCTTGTAGGTGTTGCCGTATAAGTAATTGTAGTGGTGTTTGTAAGCGTTGCCGTGGAAGACGGCGTCATTGTAGGCGTGGCAGTGTTAGTAGGCATTGTTGTCTGCGTGACAGTTACAGTGCGCGTCGCGGTCATAGACGAAGACGGTGTTATTGTAAGAGTATTAGTCCTTGTGGCGGTTGAAGTGGGCGACGGCGTCCTTGACGGCGTGGGCGTAGCCGACGGCGTATTGGTGCGTGTGGCTGTAAGCGTTACTGTGTTTGTCGGCGTCCCGCAAAGAACATCCGCTATTACTTCATTTGAACCAACTGATGGTGAATCTCCCGCAATAAAAGCTTTATTAGTAAGAGGATCACAGCCGGTGACTTCCCCCCACCATTCGTAGGTCCCGCTGGTTGCACCTGCAACATTCCACTTTAAAACATTGCCTGTAAATGAAGTGGGAGCGGTATTTGCGCCCAGATAAGTTACACCTTGCGGGACAGTGTCATACACGTAAGAATTTGAAGATGTCTTTGGCTCAAAAACAATGAAATTATTATAACTATCCTGCGGATCACCATTAGCACCGCTCTGTTCGCCAAAACCGGGTGTCCATGTATCACCGCTTGTGCAAGACATACCGTCTGCAGCACCGGTAGAGTCTGTGTAAACAAGGGTATATCCCGTAGGTTCGGGATCGCCTTTAGGCCAGACTTTTATATTAAAAGTGTATGGGGCTCCCTGAGCCACCACAACTTTAACCCTATACCATTTATTTGAAAGAATATGTGGAGTTGGCGCACCCGCAGGCCAAGTAGTGGAACCGCCCGCAGTTTTCTGAAATTGCACAAATGTTCCAGCAGGTCCCGGCGCGTCATCAACAGTTAATAAAACGGCATACGCCTTTGAAGCATTTCCGGTTAAACCATTATTTCTAATAATAACCAGCGCGTCCGCACCTTCATAAGCAGCCGTCCCATAACCTATCATTGCGTCCGTCTGAACAATACCGCCGTCACAAAACTCCGCATCCAGCCCATCAAGCAATAATGCAGGATACTTTCCGGCGTCTGCGTCTCCCCTTATTATTCTATCGCCTGTATTACAAGCATCTTCAATATACCAAGTACCATTGGTTCCGCCTTCAGGAGCAAATTTAAAACCGGGAGGAGGACTTGACGAATAAGTGCCAATAGGTATATCATCCATAGGCCTGTAAGCTTTCAGTTTCATACCATTTATTTCATATTCAATAAAATACGTGATTGTGTCGCCATACCTTACAACGCTGTCACTTTGACTTTTCCTAATACTTGTCGCCGCTTTACCTGCCGCAATTGTGACAGCGCTTGTTTTAATGGTACCCGACATGTTTCCCGTAGCGGTATTTAAAACCGGCTCCCCCGGATTAAATGCAGTTTTTACCTTTAAAAGCATCCACACAGTACCTTCCGCCACACCCTTATCACCCGCTCTTGAATCAAGTGTCCAGGTTACTATTCCGTTATCCGCGCCAACTCCCGGATGAGTTACAC
>JAEWLZ010000247.1 GCA_023457295.1 Cyanobacteria bacterium OH_PDB_112 | reverse complement strand
GCCTGGAAGAGCTTTAACTGTTGCTGCATCAGGAATCCCCACATAAGCCCCAGTACCGGTATTATAACCTAGAACATGATAATCTTTTCCATTATTATCCTTTATTCCTGTGATAGTGGGAATACTCAATGCAGTTATACCACTATTAGAGGTATTCATAGTATACAATCTTCTGTTAGAGATTTGATTATTATAACTTGTCGCTACATTCTCAAGTTCTGAGGAAAGGCGCAAACGTCTTTGGCAGATTTGCTGAATACGAGATTCCAAATCAACCTGCCTTGAGGTGAGAGCTAAAAATCTTGCTTGATTTGACGATATACCCACTTTGCGTTTTACCTTTTCACTTTAACCGTATATTCGTCTTATCGGCTTTTTAATAAGCATCTTTAAGTATTTTGCTGTATTATTAACACTTTGTTACAAAAAAATATTTAATAAATTATTCTTAGACTAAGAGAAATACTTAAAAGAACTCTGTGCATTGTTATCTAATATTTTTTTGACACTTTCTCTTTCTGAAGACACCGCTTTATATTCAACTTCAATAGAAGTCTGTTCAAGTTGAAGTTTTTTGTCCTGCGAATTGATTTCTGCTACTGTCTTATCGTATTTATTTTCGGCATCGACATCATCACCTTTATAGAGTTCATCTGAAAAAGCGGGAATAGTTCGCCAATCCAAAATCTCACAATCAACGGTTCCCGCACCAGCCCAAACTGATACAGGTGTTTGTGTAAATTCATCAGACAATTTTCCGATAGATAGGAACCCTGCTTTAACAGCGGCAATAGTTGCTTCACTTTCAGTTGCAGTTGTTGGCAATCCAAGTTCTTCTAAAGTAACTGTAAAGTTAGTAGGTTCTGGTATCCAATTATATATAGACCAGCACTTAAAACCTTGCCCTGGCATAAATCTAGTATCCAAGCTTATTGCTGAAGGGTCTGTGCTTTTATCTTCTCTTCCAATTAAAAAATAACCCGAATTTTGAATATTTGTCCTAGTAAACTCGCTTATACCGCCATTACTTGTATTCATAG
Source organism: Cyanobacteria bacterium OH_PDB_112 (assembly GCA_023457295.1). Classification (GTDB taxonomy): domain Bacteria; phylum Cyanobacteriota; class Vampirovibrionia; order Gastranaerophilales; family CAJFVJ01; genus JAEWLZ01. Next base: position 10,910 of record JAEWLZ010000247.1, on the reverse strand, counting down.
TATACAATCTTCTGTTAGAGATTTGATTATTATAACTTGTAGCTACATTTTCAAGTTCTGAGGAAAGGCGCAAACGTCTTTGGCAGATTTGCTGAATACGAGATTCCAAATCAACCTGTCTTGAGGTGAGAGCTAAAAATCTTGCTTGATTTGACGATATACCCACTTTGCGTTTTGCCTTTACACTTTAACCGTATATTCGTCTTATCGGTTTTTTTATAAGCATCTTTAAGTATTTTGCTGTATTATTAACACTTTGTTACAAAAAATATTTCACAAATTTCCTGTTTGTCATAAAATATTTTTACAAAGGAGAAACTTACAATGAGCGAAAAAGTAATATTTGAAGCAGAAGTAAAAAATGAAGAGCTAAATCCAAGACAACTTAGAGAGTCAGGCAAACTTCCTGCAACTATCTACGGAAAAGGCATGGACTCTATAAGTATTCAATTGGATGCGCATAAATTCATCAATGCTTACAAAAATAACAAAAATTCTGTATATGAATTGTCTTTATCAGGCAAAAAATACAATGCTGTTATTCAAAATGTACAGAAAAACTACGCTACTAACCAAGAACTTAATGTTGAGTTCAAATTGGTTTAATTGCAAAATCACTTTAAAAAAGCGGAAGTAAAATTCCGCTTTTTTGCGTAAAAATCCGCCTCTAGAAATATGGGCAGTTCATATCCCTTTACTCCGTTTTACTTTGTTATCACAAAGAACCACTCTGTCGGGATATTCACCAGGACAAGTTTCACTTCGTTCACTCTAGCCCAATTTCGCAAAAAAAAACCGACTTGCGCCGGATAAGTCTACCACATATTAGAGAGAGGAATTAGAGAGAGAAGGATTTTAAGGAAGATTGCTTATTGTCCTTACAAAAATTCAATTCCCTACTTTTGTAGTATTTAAACAATAAATTACCTTTTTATTAAGAAATATTAAAACATATGCTCAATTTTGACTCTTTATGCCTAAAATCTTTTATCGAAGAATATGCACATATTCTCGAGAATGGTCGTATTCAAAAAATACAGCAGCCTACCCGCAGAGAAATCATCCTAAACATAAGGGCTTACGGAGAAAATCACAAATTTTATATAAATATAGACCCCAAATACCCTCATATTTGCATAATAAAAAATAATATTCACCCAATTGAAATTCCAAAACAGCCTCCTATGTTTTGCATGCTTTTACGCAAATATCTTGAAGGAGCAAAAATTCTTCAGCTAATTCAACCTCCGCATGAAAGAATTTTGGAAATTCATATAGAAAGCTACAACGAACTCGGAGAAAAAAGCCCTTTAGTTTTGGCTATCGAGCTTATGGGCAAACACAGCAACGTGATTTTATACAATGGAGAAACAAAAACCATTCTCGGCTGCGCTCACAATATCGGAGAAGAAAAAAGCCGCGACAGAGAGCTTGCGGGCGGACTTCGATACATTTACCCTCCTCAAAAAGATAAAAAAAATCTTCTTAAGACGACTTTTGAAGATTTTTATAAGGATTTCAGTGGGGAGATTTTGCCTGAAAACCTTAACAGTCTTTATTTCGATATAAGCATGCCTTTTGCAAAAGAACTTATTGAAGCGGCTTCAGGTGATGTGAAAATCTTATACGAAACTGCACAAACAAGTTTAAGTTTAGAAAATATAGCGCCATCAATTTTTGATAACGAAGAAAACTTCTCACTTTTTTCACTTTTGCCTCAAAAAAACTTTAAAGAATATTTGAGTGTAAATGAGCTATTGGAAAATTACTTCGGAAATTTTGTACTTAAAGATAAAATTTCAAAAGCTAAATCCTCAGTTTTACAAATTTTGAAAAAAGAAATAAAAAAACTGCAAAAATCTCTTCAAACACATCAAAAAACCGCCAAAGAATCTCAAAAAGCTCAAAAATACAAACTCTGGGCCGATATTCTTACGACAAATATGCATTCGATTAATCTGCATCAAAAGGCCGTTATTCTTCAAAATTACTATGAAAATAATGCACCGATTACAATTGAACTAGATGATGAAATAAGCCTTAAAGATAACATTAAACGATATTACAAACTTTACAACAAATTCAAAAATGCGGGTGAAATCGCAAAGCAATTTTTGGAAAAGACCTCCCTCGAACTTGAATATCTGGAAGGTGTTAAAAACTATACAGAGCAAGCGGAAAATCTTAAAGTTCTTGAAGAAATAAAGCAAGAACTTAAAGACAAAGGATTGATAAAAACGTCAACAACAGAAAAACCGCAAAAAAATATCGCTGAACCGGATTTTGAAGAAATTGACGGGTATAAAATTTTTATCGGAAAAAACAACAAACAAAATGATTTTATAATCACAAAACTTTCCGCCCCAAATGATTTATGGCTGCATGCATACAATATTCCCGGTTCACATATTTTGATAAAAATGCCCAAAGAAATCGAAATGCCTCCGGATAATGTTCTTTTAAGAGCAGCAAAATTAGCTGTTTACTATTCACAAGCAAGAAATTCTGTTAAAGTAGATGTTACATGCGCTCGCCGTAAATTTTTAAAAAAACCTCCGGGAGCAAATCTTGGCTATGTAACTTTTTCAAATGAAACAAATATTATCGTAGATAACAATGAACAGGCAAATTGAAAATATCGAAACCATAAAACGTGCAATCGAAATTGAAGTAGAACATCACTATATCAATATTCGAGGTCGTACCTGTCCTTTTTCGGATTTTATTCTGGGTGAACTCAAAAACATCCGCAGAATGGATAAAACAAATCCAAAATGGAAAACGCTTATAGGACTTTTTGAAGCTTATCCTATGGATGATGTTCCCGCCAGAATGCGTACTATTCGCCAACTTGTAAGCGGACTAAAAAAACCTTTCGAAAATCCTTTGACAGAAAAAGCTACTTTTGCGCGCCATCCTGATGATACCGATGTTATGTATATCAAAGGCGTTGGTCCAAAACTTGCCGGTGTTTTGAATAAACTCGGTATTTTTACGGCTACGGATTTATTGACTTATTATCCCAGAAAATATCTTGACTACTCTATCAGAACTCCTATTAAAAATCTCGAAATAGGTGAAGATGTGTGCATTTTCGGCACAATCAAATCAACAAGCGCCTATACAAGCAAAAGAGGGTTGAATATTATAACTATTCTTGTATCAGATGGAACAGGAACAGTTGCGGCAAGCTGGTTTTACGGACGCACCAACCCCAAACTTTTGCACAAATACAAATCCCAATACCCCAAAGGAGCTAATGTAATTTTAGCGGGAAAAGTCAAATATGATGATTATTTAAGCAAAATGTCAATCGACAACGCTCAAGCAACAATAATAGGAGAAACAGAAAGCGGAACTCCTCAATCAGCAGGCATAGTGCCTGTTTATGCCCTGACAGAAAATCTCAACGCAAAAACTCTCAAAACCGCAATAAAAAATGCCGTTGAACTTTATGCGGGAAAAATGGATGATTTTTTGCCGAATTATCTTAAGAAAAAACATGATTTTATAGACAAAGCCGTTGCAATTTCGCAAATGCACTTTCCCGAATCTCAGGAACTTTTGGACGAAGCCCGCAGAAGGCTGGTTTTTGAGGAACTTTTTATAGTCCAACTCCGCCTTGCATATATGCGCCGTATCAATCGAAAAGTCACGGATGGAAATAGTTTTGAGATTCAAAAAGAAGGACTTGTAAGCAAATTTGTCAGTTCACTTCCTTTTGAGCTTACAAACGGTCAAAAACAGGCTTTTGAAGAAATCATCACTGACTTGAAGTCAACAGAACCGATGGGAAGGCTTCTGCAAGGAGATGTAGGAAGCGGAAAAACAGTAGTAGCATGCATGACACTTTTATCAGCTATCGAAAACGGTTATCAAGCAGCTCTTATGGCTCCGACAGAAATCCTCGCTGAGCAGCATTATCGTAACTTTATAAACTGGCTTACTCCTCTGGGGCTTAGTGTTGGGCTTTTTGTCGGAAAACACGGCGTAAAAATTCGCCGAGAAATGAGAGAAAACCTGATTAACGGACAAATGGATTTGGCTATCGGAACACATGCTTTGATTCAAGATGAAGTTGAATTTAAGAATCTCGGAGCAGTAGTTGTGGATGAACAGCACCGATTTGGAGTAAAACAGCGTGCGATTTTAAAAGCAAAAGGTCTAAATCCGGAAATGCTTACAATGAGCGCAACTCCCATCCCTCGAACATTAGCCCTTACCGTTCATGGTGATTTAGATTTGACCATAATAGATGAACTTCCAAAAGGACGCAAACCTGTTCAAACAGCTCTTTTACGTTCAGGAGAAAGAAAAAAAGCTTACAATATGATTCGACAGGAAATTATAAGCGGAAATCAAGCTTATATTGTCTTTCCGCTTATTGAAGAATCAGAAACTCTATCTGCTAAAGCCGCCACAAAAGAGGCGGAAAAACTTAAAGCGGAAGTATTTCCGCAATATCGTATAGGACTTGTCCATGGCAAACTTTCACCTAAAGAAAAAGATGCTGTTATGGAAGATTTTCGGGCAAAAAAATATGATATTTTGGTAAGTACAACCGTAATTGAAGTTGGGGTAGATGTTCCGGATGCTACGATTATGATTATTGAAAACGCAGAACGCTTCGGACTGTCACAATTGCACCAGCTTCGAGGTCGAGTCGGACGTTCTGATAAACAATCGTACTGTATACTTATAACAGACTCCCGTAACGAAGAAACATATCAGCGTTTGAATATAATGACACAGACTAACAACGGGTTTGTTATTGCAGAAAAAGACCTTGAAATCAGAGGTCCGGGTGAATTTATGGGAACACGTCAGAGCGGATTGCCCGACCTTTCAATAGCTGATATCGTAAAAGACACTAAACTCCTTGAACTCGCGCGTGAAGAGGCTTTTGCCTTTATTGAAAACGAAGATATAAAAGCTTACCCCGAACTTGAAAAATGTCTTAGCCAAAAAATTTTGCAGGGAATTGAGATGATTAATTCGGGTTAAAAAATCTTAAAAAAATAGCAATTTTCATTTTTCAGGAACATTAATACAATTAACAACCTTTTCAAATTCCTAAAGGAAACTTTCATTGAGCCTGATTACATACAATCCAAATGTGAATTATTGGTACTACAAAGAAAATACTTATAAACCCGACCCTAATAATTTCACTCAAAAAGAATTTAACAGAACTCCTTTTGTTTTAAAAGGTGCGGCTTTTTTGGGTACAACCGCCTTAGTCATAGGAGAATTGCCAAGAATAGTAGGACAATGCTATAAACCTTTTGTAAAAGATAAGAAAAAAATTACTGAAATAGAACAACGTATGGATAAAATAGCCTTTGCAAAAGGAAAATGGAGAATAATAGCACCTGTGGCAGCAGCTCTTATAGGAGGAGGGCTCAATTTATTCACCTCGGAAAATAAAGCCGTTACCACCTGGGATTCTCTTGAAAAACATGAAGATTATGTTGATGACCTTAAAGAAAAATATATATTACTTCCCTGGATTTTTGAAGGACTTATGATTAAAAAACCAAATTCAGAAGATGAGTAAACTATATTAAACAGGTAATTTTATAGTAAATTCCGTGCCACGACCCATTTCACTTTCGACTAAAATTTCACCATTATGATCTTTTATAATTTCATAACTAATTGAAAGCCCCAATCCAGTACCGACTCCGACCCCTTTAGTAGTAAAACCCGGATCGAAAATTTTGCTCAAAGTTTCTTTTGGAATTCCTCGTCCTGTGTCTTTAATTTTTATAATAACTTTATCATTTTCAATACCTGTCTTAATAATAATTTTACCTTCATCATCAATACTCTGGCAGGCATTTACAAGGATATTCATAAAAACCTGATTAAGTGTATTCGGCTTACATCTTACAGTTGGCAATTCTCCAAATTCGGTTATAACTTCGATGCGATTTTTAATTTCATGACGAATCAAATCAAGCGTAGATAAAATACCCTCATGTAAATCAGCTTCCTGAAAAACCGCCTCATCAAGCCTGGCAAAGTTTTTGAGGGATTTTACAAGAGTATTTATACGACCTGTGGCATCTTGTGTCACAGAAAGAATATTTTTCATCATCCCCAAGACTGCATTGTTTCCTTCTTCAACTTTTTCAACGCATCTTATAAGCATATCATTATTACTGTTTATTGCTCCAAGAGGCGTATTTATTTCATGAGCAATTCCTGCCACCAACTGCCCGAGAGATGCCATTTTCTCGGACTGAACAAGCTGGATTTGAGCTTTTTTAAGCTCTTCAAGCGCATCTTGAAGTTCTTTTTTTTGTTTTTCGACTTCATTAAAAAGTCCTACCTGATTTATTGCAATCGCAAGCTGAGATGCAATATTTTCAACAAGTTCCATTTCATCTTTTTGCCAAAGTCGTTTATTTTTCACCGCAAGATATCCCAATACACAAGTTCTGTATTTGACGGGAACAACAAGTTTGAAATCCTGAATAACACTTTCTTGCAAAACTAAAGACGATATTTCCTCTATAAAATTCACTTGAAATTCAGGATGTAAAAAATTTTGCTCGTTAAAATAGGCAATTCCATCAGCTCCCAAAGTTTTCATTGTTTCAGAAAGAGATTTTTCAGTAATTTCAGACAAATTGAAAGACTCTCGTACAATCGACGAAACACGATTTATAAGTGCGGTTTTGACAGACTGATTTTCGGCCTTTTGCTTAAGAATTTTATTTTCTTCTATTACTTTCCGCAGTTTGCTGACCTCTCTCTGAATTTCAGCAAAACGGGCATCTTTCAGTTCAAAATCGTCAAAAGAAATCAGAAAAAGTTTTTTTCCGTTAAAAGGTAAAGCCCTTAAAATAGCACTTCTGAAGACATATCTTTGTTCTTCAAATGATACTGAGGAAAAAAAATTTCCTTCACAAGAAAGTGCAGCCCTCAAAGGTGTATAAGTTAAAATTTCTTCTTCTTTTATAATGCAGATGTCAAACGAAAAATAATGCTCTATTTCAGATAAATCAGAAATATTTCCGCATTTTTTCTTCAAATAATCATTTAAATAAAAGATTTTTCCTTTTGAATCCGCAATAAAAGCAAAGATTTCCAATCCTAAAACAAGGCCGGGAATGATTTTTTCAATTTGACTTTCACCTTTTATCATAAAAGAATTATACACTAAAACTTTATCGTTTTTAATCCTGTAACTCTTTTAAAATCCAACTTTTCTTATATCTTCAATTCTTGTTTTTACTGCCTGCGAAACTACAATTTCCGGCTCAAGCAAAAGGTAATTCTGAAAAGAACTCACAGCGTTTTTTCGTTGACCCATTCTTTCCTGAAGAAGCCCCAACATCATCCAATTGTAAGAATTTTCAAAATTTTGTTCGGTTTTTCGCTTAAAATATCTGTATTTTTCTTGCGTTTTACCTGCTTGCGCATAAGCTTTCACAAGGTTTTCATAAAAATAAAATCCGTTCGGGTTAAGGCTTATCGCATTTTCAAAACACAAAATTGCCCATTCGGGTTTTCCGATTTTCAGATAAGCAATTCCTAAATTATTATGAAAAGCAGAAGAAACAGACTTATCCGCCTTTAAAGCGATAGCTATTTTGTATTCAGAAATAGCCCCGGGAATATTCCCCTGGCTCATAAATTCCAAGCCCATAGCATTATGCCAAACAGCATTATTTGAAGGATTCAAGGGTTCATTAAATCCTTCAAATAAAGGCGTTAAAATAACTAAAAAACACAACAGAAAAATCTTCTTCATAAAAGAAATATAAGCTATTTATAATTCTCAATCAATCCTTTATTAGTTATATTCATTTGATAAACTGATACTATTGGCAAACAAAAACTGCCGAACGGCTTTTTTTAATATACTTTGCTTTTGCACCGAGAGCTTCTTTGCTTTTAGCCTGAACATCTTTCAAGTTTGTTTCGACTGTTTCGATTATTATTTTAGTACCTGCCGGATCTTCGGAAATAGTAATTACATTGAAAGCGTTCGGATACTGAATAAGAGAAGGTGTTGTAATATGCATAACACCATTACGCTTAACAGCCTTAGGACAATGGTAATGTCCTGCCAAAACAGCTACAACATTATTGTGTTTATCTAAAATATCAAAATATTCTTTATCATTTAAAATTTTATGTCCCTGACTTTTAATAGGTTCTACAAGAGGGAAATGCTGAACAATAATGACTTTTTTGTCTTTATAGTAAGTAAGCTTTTCATCGAGCCACTTCAATTGTTCTGCCGAAAAATAACCGTTAGAGGATACTCTACAATCAATTACACCATCCATAAAAATAATTTTGTAATCCTTTTTAGGCGTAATCACATAATAAGGTTTCAAAAACGATAACGAACTATAATTGAGGTTTATGCTCGATAATACCTGAAAATAAGTTTCTTTATTTAAGCCTCCGCCGATACCGGCTTCATGATTACCAAGTGCGTTATACCAAGGGTATTTAAGATTATTTGCTATCTTAGAAAATTCTATCAAGTCATTTTTACTTGGAGTATCAATACTGTCACCAGAAAAAACAACAACATCCACATCAGGCATGGTGTTTATCTGACAAATCGCATCTTTTAATAAATCTCCTGATGATTCTCTCATTCTTGCACCTTTATTGCAGCCTTTTGATGAATAATGAACATCTGTAAGCTGAACTATTTTGAGAGTATCAGGATGAATTAAAGTGCTTGCGATAGATGGGGATTTAACTACAGTAACCGCAATGCTCCAAAGCATGGTCGCCGAAAATATCAGCAACATCAAAAACGGATAATATTTTTTTAAAAAACGCTTAATTCTCATCTTTCTCTTCTTGCCTTTTACAATGTAATTTTACTACAAAAAATCTTTTGGCAACTACATAAAAACGCCTCAAAAAAAATATTCCCTATTTTTAAAAATTCAACTTAACATTCGTTTACAAAATAGCAATTTATTTTTTTCAGGAGATTTTATACAGTCAGATAAAACTCCTCTATAAACTCCGTAAACTAATTCTATCCTAGACCCGTTTAAGTTGAAAAACTGAAAACGGCTTTTTTTTATTATTATTTCGGATGTGCTACTAAAGGCAAAGCAAGAGCTTTGCCTTTAGTAGCACTGGACGTGAGCGACGTAAAAATCTTTGATTTCACAGGAGCAATTTTGGACAATAAGGACTAAACTCATTTCAGCGAAAGACTTATTGGAGCGACAAAGAGTTTTGCATCAAAGAAACTCTCCCATCATTCTTCGCCTGCAAGAGGAGCTGAAAATCCGCAAAAAAAAGTCCGTGACAAAAATCACAGACCAGTACAGTCAAAAGAAATATTTTATTAATCCCTAACTCGATAATATTAGTATATCCCTGCTATTTGGCATGGGTCATATTTTTAATAAAAAAATTAACAAAACTTATTATTAATAAATGTTAAAAATTTTTTGTATACTATCAACAAAAATTCTTGAGCGTTTTTTAATCAAATCATATAACTATATAGGAGAAAAGCATGAATATCACCCGCGCAAATAAACCTCAAAACACGACTTTCGGTGCGGTAAAAGTGAGTACAAAAACCGCAGAAAATCTTATTAAAGGTACTATTCTTGAGACCTCAACAGCACATGCTTATGTCGAAGATATTGTTAAACAAGCCCAATCTGAATCACTTTTAAACCAAACTTGCTGCACTTTATACGGGAATGCTCTTCAGTTACAAAAGAAACTTCCTAAAGATGAAGTTATTATTCTAAGTACGGATGAAATAACAAAAATTGAAAACCAAATAAATACTGACAAAAAAATAACAATGCTACATTCGTTTATAGAAAATGCAAAACTTGCTACAACAAGTCAACTTGAAAGAATCCAAAAAACAGTTGCCCCATTAAAAGAGGCGATTGATCTTACTCAAAAAAAATTAGCGGCAAAAGTAGATTCTTTTCTTAACGAAGTCAGCCATAACCACTAAAAAGGAGAAAATAATGAACATCGCCCCCATAAGCAGAACACAAAATCGACCACAGAATACAAATTTCGGGGCGGCAAGAGTTCCCAAAAATACTGATATCTCAAATTTAATGCATATATATTCTCCATTAAAACCTGCGAGTAATTTTATTTGGGAAGTAACCCATAACCATGGTTATGACGCTGATGGGCTCGAAATAAGTAGAAAAAGCCACGAAGTATTTCAAGATCTTATTAAAAATGGGGATGTTATTTTAACCGAAAAAGAAGTAAATGAATGTTATGAAGCAAGGTCAAAAGGAATAGAAAAAACGCCATTAACTATTAAACCGGGTTTTGAAAAATTCCTGGAAATAGTTAATAAAGGAAAAGAAAACGTTCTCACAAAAAAACAATATAAAGCCTTGTTGGAACGCACCAAACCTGCAAGAACAAAACTAACTGAGGCAACAAAAGAATTAACAGGCATATTAAATGAAGTATTTAAGTAATATTTTTCAAACGCAAACCACAACTGCCTGAACACCAAAAGCTTTCTCCAACAAATCTTTTTTGCGCTGTGCGGCAGACAAATCAAGGTTTATCCCCGACTTATCGGGGATTACTTTTATCCATAAAATATTCTGCTCGGAGCAATACTTTAGCTTCACATCTCGCACAAGCTCAAGGTGCATCCTATCAAGCCCGTCTGCCAGTCTTACAATACCTGCCAATTTTTGAGCCTTATCCTTTTTTTTATCGGACAAATCAGCATAATCACCATGCCGACTGTGCGGCAAACTTCCACGATGATACCTTGCGATACAGGCGATAAGTTTTTTGTCTTTGTCTTCAAAATCGAGCAATTCTTTTTTCAAAATCTCTGAAGAATGCTTATTATGCCCTTTTGACTCAACAAAATATCCTATATCATGAAGACATGCTCCTATTTTTAAAAA
>JAEWLZ010000246.1 GCA_023457295.1 Cyanobacteria bacterium OH_PDB_112 | reverse complement strand
GAGATATCCAAAAAGTTTTTTGGGCAATCGGACTGTCAGGAGATTCCTTAGTAAAAATCCTCATAAGATAATATCCTTCAGAATAAATAGTAAAAGCACCCGTAAAATAATTTTTTTCAGGGTTAAGCGAAATATCAAAGCTTTGTGCTAAAGAATAGCCATAAATCTGTGTATTCAGGTCTTTTTTTAAAATTTGAACACGGCCTTCATTAGTTTTGAAGGGTTCTTTAGAATAAATACAAAAATTTATTAATTGGCTTTGATCAAATGTATTTTCAATCATATCAGGCGAAAAATTTTTTGCTGTAAATGGTTTTGAGCTAAATACCAAAATAGAATCATCATGTTCTAAAGCAAATTCACAACCATAGAAAAAGAATATGCCTGATAAGATTAATAAAAATAACTTTTTCATTTTGAGGATAAAAGCTTTATTTTTTTAGTTATATCAAATTTTAATTGAATATTTTGAGTTAAAGAAACAAATTTTTGATAATATTCAACAGCTTTTTGTTTTTCGTCTTGTTTTTCGGCAATTATTCCTAATGCATAATAGCTGTAATCAAAATTTGGTGTTATTTTGGTTACATTTTCAAAACTTATTTTAGCTAGTTCAAGTTTATTTTGTTCTAAATAAATTGAACCCATATTGAATAATGTATCGGCATTCTTAGAATCAATATTTAGTGCTTTTTGATAATATTCAAGAGCAGTTTCATTTTGATTTTTTTCTTTGTAAGCATCACCTATTTTATTTAAGTAATTTGCATTTGAAGGTTCTGTTTGAACGGCTTTTAAATAACATTCGACAGCTTTTTCGAATTGATTTCTTGATAAATAATTATCTCCCAAGTTTATATAAGCATCGGCATTTTTACCATCAATTTCAATAGCTCTTTCATAAGCTCCTTGTGCTGCGGCTTTATCTCCAAATTTTTCAAGTGTTTTGCCGTATGCTGCAAAAAGTTCTTTATTATTAGGGTTTATTGCGATTGCTTTTTCGTAATATTCTACGGATTTAGATTTCATATTTAGGCAATAATAAGCATTTGCAAGTCCTGAATAAGCATAAAATTCAGTGGGATTTATATCCAAAGCCGCATTATATGCTGTAATAGCTCCTTTATAATCTTTTTCGGATGTTTTTTTATTTCCAAGATCTATATATGCTTCCGTTAAATCTGTTTTTATTTGTGAATCATCCTGAATTTTTAATGCTCTTGAATAAAAATCTATTGCGGAAGAAAAGCTTTTTAGACTGTGGTACGCAAGGCCTATATTGTATAAAATATTAGGATTATTAGGGTCTTGAGCAAGTAATTCCGTATAATATTGAATAGCTTTTTGATATTCATGGTTAAGATGATAAGAATTTGCTATTTCTTTTTTTACATCAATTTTATCCGGATTTTTTTCAAGTATTTTTGTAAAGTATCCGACAGCTTTTTGATAATCTTCTTTTTGATTATAAATCAGTCCTATATTAAACAATGCATTGTTATCATTAGGAGCTGCTTTAAGATATTCTTGATACTGATTTAGAGCCTCGTCAAGCTGTTTATTTTGCGCTAAAGCACTTGCGTAGTAATATCTTGCTTTAACAAGTCCCGGGTTGATGCTAAAAGCTTCCTTATAGCTTGTAATGGCATTTTTGTAATCTTTTTCTGAATAATATGCATATCCTAAGTTTGAATAAAGATTTGAACTTTGAGGATTTTTTTGTATAGCCGCTTTTAAAATATTTATAGCCTGTTTGGATTGACTAGTTTCGATAAGAGCTTGAGCATAGTTTGCATAATCGTTCAAATCTTCAGGCATTTTTTCATAAAGATAATTATATTCATTTAGAGCTTTTTGAAAATCTTTTGCCTGCATGTAAATTGAAGCCAAATTTTGTCTTGCTTCAGGATTGTTTGGATAAAAATATAAAAATTTCGAATAATATGTTTCAGCTTCTTTATAATCGCTCTCATTAAATTTTATGTTGGCGATATTCAGATAATTATATTTGTACCCGGGGCAGAGTCTTAGAGCTTGCATATAAGCATCTAAAGCCCCTTTTAAGTCGTTGTTTTGTTGAAGAATATTGCCGATACTTATATAAATAAAAGCATCGTTTGGATTTAAACTTATTACACGGTTGTATTCTCTCAAGGCTTGTTCCCAGAAACCTTTTTCCGTGTAAAGTCCTGCAAGCTTAGTATGCAAAAGCGCATCATCGGGAGAAATTGTTATCGCTTTTTTTAAATATTCAATAGCATCTTCAATTCGGTTTACTTTATAATAAGCCGAGCTTTTTTGGTAATAATCATAAGCTTCCTGATTCATAGCAAAACTTTTTACTGTTGTTGCAGCAAGAGCGGAAATTATTAAAAGCGATATAAAATATTTGTTTTTCACTTGTCCAATCCTCTTTTTGAATTATGATAGTTGACCTCCTTTTGGTCAAATATATTAAGAAATTTTTTATAAATTTGATAATTTAATTCGCCGCCAATAAGCATAATTAAAGAGGTGTAGTAC
>JAEWLZ010000245.1 GCA_023457295.1 Cyanobacteria bacterium OH_PDB_112 | reverse complement strand
TTCAACTATGATTTTAGCGCGTTTATTAACCCCAAACATTTTTGGAATTGCCACCGCTGTAGCAATCGTGGTTTCTTTTTGTGAATCTATTTCTGACAGCGGCTTTGCTAAATACATTATTCAACATGATTTTATTGGCGAAGATGAATATAATAAGTACTTCTCGGTTTCGTTCTATGTATCTATATTTTTGTCTCTGGCATTGTGTGCGCTTGTTGTAATACTTCGTTTTCCACTATCCAATTTTGTCGGAAATGAAGGTTATGAAATGGTTCTTGTTGTTTCGTGCATTCAAGTTCCTTTTGCCACGGTCAACGCTTTGTTCACAGCTTGTCTTCGTAGAAAGTTCGAATTCAAGAAGATATTTATCACCAAAATCATATATTCTTTGGTTCCCATTGCTGTCACCGTTCCTCTTGCTTTGCTTAAGTTCGAGTATTGGTCATTGGTTTTTGGTTCTATAATCGCTACTGTCGTCATGACCCCGTTTCTCATCATGCTTTCCAAGCAAAAAGTACAGTTGTATTTCTCTTTTAATATACTCAAGAAAATTCTTGGCGTATCGACTTCAATGATAATCGAATCAGTGGTTATTTGGTTTTGCGCTTGGATAAGCACATTTTTAGCCGCCAATTTTTACGATCAGACAACCATTGGAATAGTTAAGGTAGCTGGATCGACTGTAACTAGCATTTTCACGCTTTTTAGTACCGCTTTTTTAAGTGTGCTTTTCCCAACATTGTCAAGATTAAAAGGAGATCAAAAGGCTTTTCAAGAATCTTTTTATTCAATTCAATCCGCAACTTTGGCAATATTGTTGCCTTTAGGTATTGGCGGATATTTTTTCTCTGATGTTCTTACAAAGGTTTTTTTAGGAAGCGGGTGGGCAGAAGCTTCATTTACTATTGGTATTTTTTGTTTGGCAAAACCATTGATGCTGTGCTTTAATAATTTTCTTAGCGAAACTTTTAGAGCAAAAGGTCATTTTTATTCATCGATTTTTTACCAATTAGTTATGCTTGTTCAAGACGTTATTTTCTTGCTAACATTGGGCCGCGTCGGTTTCAATGCCTTTGTCGTTGCGACTCTTCTTTCAAATTGTCTGACAACTATAATTTGTATATTTATTCTACGTTTAAAATTTAAAATTCTGTTTTCAATCCAATTGAAATCAGTTATACCGTCAATAATATGTTGCGTTCCGTTGGTCTTAGTAGCCACCACTAAATATTTGACTAGTTATTCTTTTTATCAAAGTTTTGTTCAGGTGTTCGTTTGCGCTTTCGTTTATTTTTTCTCTATGGTCGCCATGTTTCCAAACTTGTTTAGCAATCTTTTATCTTATTTTATAAGTAAAAATAAAAAAACAAGTGACAATATTCCGCAAATGTAAACATTAATGGCCCGACACTATCTTTAAGAAAGTTTTTTACATGATTGAGTTATTAAGGAAAATAAGGTTTTCACCCGGAATTATTTTTCTTCAAAAGAAAGTATTTGTTTGTACTTAACGACTCAAACTGTATTGTAAATTGCGGATGGGCTTGAAGTTCGATATGTTGCAATCGAAAACGTTCGCATGCCTTTGCCTTAATAAAAAGAATAGTAAGCGTAAATCAAAGACTCGATGCAATAGTTTGTCAAGAGTTGTTCAAGTCCACTTTACCCGAATGTTAGTAATGTTCTATTTTGTGGTTGCATTCACAGAAAGCGTTTTAATTGCAATAAGAAAGCACTGCTTTTCTTTTAACATGAAATAAAGTTAAATTTCTATTTTTTCTCAGAAATCGCCAGAATCCAGAAAATATTAAACGATCACACACTTTTTCTTTGCAAAGTTTTTTTATTCAAAGATTTCTTAAATGTGCAACATCCTCTATTTCAAACATTGTTATAACATAATGCGTATTTCTTTTTGAAAATAAACTCTCGCGATGTCACAGAGCCATAATTTGGACAGCCGTCAGAAACCAAGTATTTCAAGTATCATATGCTCGTGATATCAATGAAAACACAGATTCTGCCGTGAATTAGAAGGAATTGCATTAATGCATAACAATGGAAACGAAGCACTTTTCGGATTTAGTGTCATTACCCGACAAGTTATTTTAAATATTGATCGAAATTATCATATATATTCAAATATCCATTTGCGCATGCACTAATAGTATAAACAGAGTTCAAAACATAATTAACTCTGCATAATTTATCGTTTTTTAGTTGATTGGTTTTAGCGACCCACTCATCTATAAAGAGATCAAGATAATGGAGATTTGGCATATTTGACAATTGTGGGACATTTGATGAAACGATGGTCGGGACTCCGTTTGCAGCACATTCCAATAACGACAAACCCACGGCTTCATGAAGTGAAGGAAAAAAAACAATATCTAAGGCTGAATATATCTCATTTACGCCGTCGATAACTTCTCCAAAAAAAGAAATAAAATGGTTTGAGTTGCTAAAATCGACAAGTTTCCGCGGTTCTGGATCATATTCTTTTCCCACAAAAAGTAATTTGCTATTTGGATTGCTTTTATGAAATTCGTTCATAACGCTAATGGAATGGCATTGATTCTTTTCTTTCGAAATGCGGCCAATTTGACCTATTAACAAGGTTTCATCATCGATGCCAATCTGCTGTCTGACCTTATTTCTTTTTTCTATTGAGAAAGAATACAACGCGGCATTTATTCCATTAGGAATAATAACGCGCGGTGTTTTTTGTCCAAACATAAAATTGGCGGCATCATTGCTAACCCCTACTTTAATGCCCAGTTTCCGGTAGTATCTTCGCGACAAATAATGTAAAAACGGTATTCTGCCATCGCCGATTTTTGTGTAATGACTGACAACGATTGTTTTTGCATTAGTCTTTTTGCATGCTTGGAAAAGCATAATGTTTCGGTAAGAGCAAACGTTTAATTGAACAATATCATCATGATTCGCGTTATTTAAAACGCCATTGAGTTGTTTTAAAAAGGCAAAAGGATGTTTGGCTGGATTTGGCAAATGTATTATTTTGCAGCCCAAAGAGGAAAGAAAATCTTCGTAAGCGATTGTAGGCGTAATAGCAAGAATGATAAAATTGATATCTTCTCTTTTTGATTTGATTTCATCGATTAAATTTTTTGCGAAAGTTTCAATGCCGCCTTGAACTTTAAAAATGCCATAATAATAAATATTCATGTGAATTCCTATTCAATACCGCTTATGATTTTCTCATATCTTGGCATAACGTTGATTTCTTTATACTTTTCTTTTTGTTTTTTGCCTTCAACGGCATATTTCTCGGCAATGTCTGGATTGTTAACATAAAAGGACATTTGCTGAGCTAAAGATAAGTAGTCTCCTCTTTTGAAAATCAAGCCGTTTATTTTGTTTTCGATTATTTCGTTCGCCCCGTTCCAATCACTAGTTATGCAAGGTATTCCCAATAAAAGAGCTTCAACAAGAGAATTGGACATTCCTTCATATTCTGATGTCATAACAAATAATGATGCGTTTACTATTTTTTTCATGATGTCCGAAGTTTTGCCATGAAAACGAATTTTATTATTAATACCAAGATCTACGGCCAACTTTTCTAGCTTTTGTTTATCAGAACCTTCTCCAAAAAAATCCACAATATAATCTGGGTGCGACTTTTCAAAAACTGAAAAGGCGCGAAGCAAAATATCTTGTCTTTTGTGCTTTATTCTAAGCGTACCAACACAAACGATTCTATTTTCTCTTTTAATCGATGAATAATTATCAACTTCGATAGGATTTGGTACGACAGCGCCTTTAATTGACAAATATTGTGGGTAGCAATTTTTTTCCCAATGTGTTTGGAAAATAAACCCATTTACTCTTCTGCATAATTTGAATAATATTCCATCGACAAATCGAGAACGGCCCAATGCTTTGGGATCGTTCATTTCTCGAACTACTATCCTTGGATTGTTTTTGTCTTTTCCAACGCTTAAACATGCTAAAGCACCAATTTTCAAAGCCATACAAAGAATAGTGCTCGGACGGTGCTTATAATATGCGGTTCTGATAAGTTTAAGCCACGGTTTTATCTGCTTAATACCGTGGATTTTTGTACAATTTTCATGAAAGTTTTCAAACTGAACTGTACCACGCAAACCATAGAAATCTTCCACTGAATCCGCTAGTAATTGAACAATGACGACATCCCATCCAATATCGACATAATAATTGGCGATTTTTGTAGTTACACGCGCGAGACCGCCACCGCCTATTCCCCCTGTGACAATCATTAATGTTTTTTCTTTTGTTAATACGCTCATATTTTAATCTCTCTTAAACAAATCTCGAGTAAAAACCTTATATTCAACATCTTCAAGGGCTTTGGAATCAAAACGATTCGCAACAATTATTGTTGATTTGGATTTAAATAATTTGAGGTCGCTGGTGACGACGCTGCCAAAGAAAGTATTTTCAATAAACATCGGCTCGTAAATGAGTATTTCAATACCTTTTGCTTTAATTCTCTTCATAATTCCTTGAATTGACGATTGCCTAAAATTATCCGATCCTGATTTCATGATTAATCTATAAATGCCAATAACAATATCTTGTTTCGAGCCGTCATTTTTAAATCCTGCTCTTTTCAGTATTTCATTAGAAATAAAATCTTTTCTTGTTCGATTTGAATCAACAATGGCGGAGATAAGGTTATTTGGAACATTATCAAAATTTGCCCGTAATTGTTTTGTGTCTTTTGGCAAGCAGTATCCTCC
>JAEWLZ010000244.1 GCA_023457295.1 Cyanobacteria bacterium OH_PDB_112 | reverse complement strand
GTAAAATACTCATAGGACCAAACATTGTAAAGGTTTTAACCCCTAAAGCACTTGAAAGATGGCAAAAACCGCTGTCAATTCCGACAGTTAAATTCATATTTTTGACTAAAGCAACAATCTCATCAAAAGATAATTTACCGCACAAATTATGTATTTTTTCATCTTTTACAAAGCTATCATAATAAGATTTTTCTGACTCCAAACCAATAAAATAAACTTCATACCCTTTTTTAATAATTTTTTCAATAAGCTCGGAAAAATTTTCTTGAGGCCATTCTTTTACAGATGTTGAAGCCTTTGCAACAATCAAAACTTTTTTACCTTCTGTCAAATATTTTTGAACAGAACTATTTGCCTTATCCGAAACAAAATACTCCAAAGCATCGTCTAAAACATCAACCCCATCAACACGCAAAACATCCAAGAAACAGTCCTTTTCGGACTTTTTGCCCGAGATATATTTAACGGGCTTTGTCAAAAACATCTTACGAAATTGTCCCGAAAAACCGATTTTTTCTTTTATGCCACAACCCAAAACTAACAATAAAGCCGATAATGACCTTTTTAAAATATAAACTTTTGAATAGCTCTGCTCTCGGATAAATTTTCGAGAAACAGAGTTCATACCGTAAACATTATCAATATGTGGAACTCTCTCCAAAACCAATTTGCCCGCATTTTTTGAAATTACATCAATTTGCGCATCAGATTTCGCCAAACGCAAATTTCTAAAAAACGGAACAGCTAAGATTCCGTCACCCAAAAATTGAGGAGCTATGACTAAAATTTTTTCTTTCATAAAACAATTCTACACTAAAAACTGCATCCTATATTTATTGTTTTTTGCTATAATTCAAAAATGGCAAGACAAAAAAGAATTTTAATTTTAAGACTCAGCGCAATCGGCGATACCATCCATACTTTGCCGTTAGTTAACGCCATTAAAAAAACCTTCCCCGATGCTAAAATAGGCTGGGTTGTCGAAGACAAAGCCGAACAATTTGTTAAAAATCACCCTAATATAGATAAATGCTACATAATTCCGCAAAAAATTTGGAAAAAACGCGGAATTTCAGTAGATAACTTTAAAGAATTCAGAAAAATAGTAAAACAAATTAATCAAGACGGTTATGATATCGTTTTTGATACACAACAGCTTTTAAAAAGTGCTATTTTCATGCCATTCTTAAAAGCTCGCCGAAAAGTAACTCTCACCGGAGGTAGGGAGCTTTCTTGGAATTTTGCAAATGAACTAATTGAAAGCTCACATAAACTTTTCGACCCTGATTATCATGTAGTAAAACGCAATCTTGAATTTGCCGAATATATCGGCGCAAAAACCGATGAAATAGAATTTAATTTGGAAGAACCTTCTGATGAGATAAAATCCAAAATCACAAACCTCTTGAAAAATCTTGATAAAAACAAACCTACTGTGGTAATTGCTCCGGCAACAACCTGGAAAAACAAACTTTGGTCAGAATCTCACTGGGGAAAAGTTTTAGATTTTCTTGACGGTAAAGCAAATATTGTTGTCACAGGTACAAGTTTGGATGTGAACTTAATCGGTAAAATATTTGCGAATACAAATGTTAAAGATGCAACAATTTTGGCGGGACAAACTGATTTAAATGAACTGGCGGAAGTTTTTCGCAATGCAGATGTTGTAATATCTCCCGATTCAGGCAGTGCGCACATAGCTTGGGCTGTTTCAAAGCCTTATGTAATAACTCTTTTCACAGCGACCGCAGCAGGACGCAACGCACCTTTCGGAGAAAACTGTACCGCGCTTACACCGAACATCCCATGTCATCCTTGTATGCACAAAAAATGTGAAGCATCTGATAAATACCTTTGTTCAAGAGCCATCCCTCCTGAGGAGGTTATAGATGTACTTGAGAAAGCTTTATTTAATATCTAAATGAGTATTATAAATTTGGGATACTTTTTCTCCGGTTCGTTTAGTAGTTACCGTCATTTCGGCTGGATGCTTAAGGTCTTTTTCTTTTTTTACCAGTCTGTATAAAGGCTTATTTGTTTTTCCATTATAAAGACCGGTAGGAGTTAACCTAATAACCATAGTCATTTCTTGAGGATTTTCAGGATTAAATTTTTTCAATGTATAATTTTTTCCTTTTTTCTCTTTTGACAATATTAAATTTCCGTCTTTGTATTTTTTTCTGCTAAAATTACCGTTAGCTTTTCTTTCAAAGGTTTCCCTTTCATTTGTTTCAATATTTTCAGCAACTTTACGATAACTATTTCCGCCGCGAATTGATTTTTCGATAAGCATTCCGTCGGGAGTAAATTTTGACTTCGCTGTAATATTATAAGTTTTACCGTCAATTTTCTTTGTTTTTTGGGTTCTTTTAATTCTTTCTATTACATATTGATTAGAATCATACTTTACTAATTCCAATTGAAATTTCCCGTTATCCATTTTTTTCTTGGACAATTCTTTAACTCTTTGTCCTTCAGAATTGTACTTTATTATTTCAACATCTTTATTTTTATACATTAGGACTCTTTTTTTCAATCTTTGTGTTTCCGGACAAAATTCTTCCATAACAGAACCTGAATCAATTTTTTTCAATGCTGATATTTTTTGATTGTTCAAATTATAAGTAGTGAATACATTATCTTTTTGATATATGTGTCCAACAGGTACCCCTTTTACATTAGTAACAGGTCTAACATATTTTCCTCTGCCATCAGGAAGAACTGCATTAAGAAATTTTGTAATTGCCGAAGGTTGTTTTACCTTTGCACCTTTAAAACTAACCGTATCATAAGATGCCTGAAAATTAGTTATGGCAGGCTTTGTATTTATTTTTTGACTGCGACTGTTATTTGAAAAACTTACACTTGTTACCAACATTTTACTATTCCTTCTCTCTTTAGGGACATTACACATGTTTTAAAAATGATAAAAATTTTTTTTGACGGTTATAGCCAAAAAAATTTACATTGATTTACATTTTTATAAGATGATAAAAGACTTTTAATCAGGTATTCTTTCAAAAAGCTCACCGACTTGGCAATCCAAAGCTTCGCAAAGCTTGTCTATAACCTCGAAGCTTATTTTGGTAGTTTTTTCATTATAAAGATAAGACAAAGTACTTTCACTTATACCTGTCATTCTTGACAATTCTGCCGCACGAATTTTTTGTTTTGCCATTAAAACAGCTAAATTATTTTTAATCATTTTTGAATGTTAACATACTTTAATGAAGCTTGTTTTTTGTTATTATATACGCTAATATAATTATTACGTGAACTAATATTATTAAAAAGAAACTTAACAGAAAGGAATAGGAAATGACTGAAAATATATCCCAAATTACAGATAAAACAAAATATCGGCTCGACAGCATTTCAACACTAACTGACCTTGCAAAGACAGAGATTGAAACCTTAAAATCATTTAAAGATTTATACTTATTCTTTAATATTTTAAATCTGCTGTCTTTGCGAGGAATGGATGATTTAAAAAAATTTCAAGATTAAAACAAAAAAAATCGGGCGCTTTCACACCCGATTTTTAAAACTTTTGCAGAAGCTAAAGATTGCTTAGTAATTAAACTTTAGCCAATTCTTTTTCTTCTGCTTCAGTCTTTTTTCCTTCAGTTGAAGCTTCCACAGGAATTCTCATTCCATAGAAAGAGCGATATACAAAGAACAATGCAATCGCAAAGAACACAACGCCAACGTATGGAGCAACTGCTCTGAAGCTTTCAGAGATAGCTATTTCCATAGCCAACAACCCGAATAGAGTTGTGAATTTGATAATTGGGTTCATCGCAACTGATGATGTATCTTTGAATGGGTCGCCTACTGTGTCACCAACAACAGTAGCTTCATGAAGCGCAGTACCTTTTTCTTTGAGTTCTACTTCAACGATTTTTTTAGCGTTATCCCAGCATCCGCCCGCATTAGCCATAAATACAGCTTGATACAGACCAAAAACAGCGATTGCTATTAAGTAACTTACAAAGAATGCCACAGGATCTTTTGTAGTCAATGTCGGCGCTGAGAAAAACGCAAACGCTAACGCAAAAGAGAACAACGCTATAAAGATGTTGAACATACCTGTTTGCGCGTACTGTGTACATATTCTTACAACTTCTTTTGAATTTTCAGTAGAAGCTTTAGCTGAATCTGAATCAAGATTGATGTTTTTCTTGATGTATTCAACCGCACGGTATGCACCTGTTGTAACAGCTTGCATTGAACTTCCTGTGAACCAGAAAATTACCGCACCGCCCATAATGAAACCAAGAATTGTATATGGGTTTAGGATATTCAAAACTGACTCAGGAGCGATTCCTAAAGTATTTTTGATTACCAAAATAAGTGAGAAAATCATTGTTGTAGCACCAACAACAGCAGTACCGATAAGTACAGGCTTTGAAGTTGCTTTAAATGTGTTTCCGGCACCATCATTTTCTTCCAAAAATTCTTTAGCTTTCTCGAAGTCAGGCTTGAATCCATATTCTTTTTCGATTTCTTCTTCGATACCTGGAATAGTTTCAATCAATGAAAGTTCATAAACTGATTGAGCATTGTCTGTAACAGGACCATAGCTGTCTACGGCTATTGTTACAGGACCCATTCCCAAGAATCCGAATGCTACAAGACCAAACGCAAACACTGAAGCGTAAATCATAACTTCAGTAGGAATGTACAAGCTTGCAAAATAAGCACCGCCCATCAAAGCAGCGATTGTCAAGCCAATCCAAAAACCTGAGAAGTTACCAGCAACCAAACCTGAAAGGATAGTCAATGAAGAACCACCCTCACGAGAAGCAGTTACAACTTCTTGAGTGTGTTTTGCTTTTGTACTTGTAAATACTTTAGTAAATTCAGGAATTAAAGCAGCACCCAATGTTCCGAAAGAAATGATGCTTGATAATACAATCCACATATTCTCAGGAAGTGCTTTTGCCAATAACACATAGCTTACGCCGTATGTCATTGCGATTGACAATACTGAACTAATCCAGATTAAGTTTGTCAAAGGTACTTCAAAATCCATTTTTTCCGCTTTACCAAAAGCGATTTTGCTTATAACTTCATTTACTTGATATGCAAGAACTGAAGTTATAATCATAAGGAATCTCATTGCGAAAATCCAAGTTAACAATGTTACTTGGTATTCAGGTTTTGAAACTGCGAGCAAGATAAAACTTACAAGAGCAACACCTGTTACACCATATGTTTCGAAACCGTCAGCAGTAGGTCCGATGCTGTCGCCGGCATTGTCTCCGGTACAGTCAGCTATTACGCCTGGGTTACGAGGATCATCTTCTTTAATATTGAATTGAATTTTCATCAAATCAGAACCGATGTCTGCAATTTTTGTAAAAATACCGCCGGCAACACGAAGCGCACTTGCACCAAGAGATTCACCGATAGCGAAACCTATAAAGCAAGCTCCTGCCAAGTTACCAGGAACAAATAACAAAATTGTAAGCATCATTAAAAGCTCAACGCTTACAAGCAATACGCCGATACTCATACCTACTTTTAGAGGTATATTTAAGATTTTAAGAGGTTTGGCTTCTAACGCGGCAAAAGCTGTTCTTGAGTTAGCAAGAGTATTCATTCTGATTCCGTACCACGCAACGCCGTAAGAACCAAGAATACCTACTACTGACCAGCCTAAAATCATTAACAAGCCGTGAGCGTCCATATGCTGGAGTACTCCGAAATAAAATCCGATACACGCTGCAATAAACAACTCAAGAAGCACAAGGAATTTACCTTGTTGTACCAAGTATGTTTTGCATGTTTCAAAGATAAGGTTACCAACGTCAAGCATAGACTTGTGAGCTTTAATAGATTTTACGCTTACAAAATCAATAAGCGCAATAACCAAACCCAAAGCACTAATGCCCATACCAGCTAACAAAAGAGTTTTGTTGCTGCCGGTTAATGCAGGCACCAAAAGATCTGCTTCACTTGCAAATGAAGGAGCAGCAAATACAGTTGAAACCATAAGCATTAACAAAGTTAAGTAACCAAAGTTTTTAAATTTAGAGTTCATAAATCCTATTCTCCCTTATAAAACTTTTGTAATACTATACGTATAAGTCTGTCACTTACCAGGCGAGATGTCAAGCATAAATAAGTCTCAAAAAGGTTTTTTTAACTTTATAAAAAAAGCTTGAAAAATTTTTTTTATAAAAAATTTCAAGCCTAAACCCACCCTAAAGGGGTATTCAAATAAAAACTCAAATGATAATTCTTTTTTTATGAATCAAAAATCATTTAAAAAGAGTATCGGTATTTTTAAATTTCACTTAAAGTTGCTTCGGTTTTAGGTATTTTTTGGTCAATTATTTTTTTCAAATCATTAAAAATCATTTCCAAAAAAGGTACTTTAAAGTCTTTTTTCACTATTGTCTTGGTCGACTTATCTTTACTGCTTACAGTGACTATATCTGAACCATTTTCAATACTTTTGTTAAAAATATGAGTATCGGTATTTATTTTACCTTCTCTTATATCTTTTAAAAGTTTTATCAACGCCGCTCTTTCTAAAGCTCCCGTTTTTTCGACAGTTTTACTTCCCAACAACCCCAAAGAAAAAATTTCTTTTGTAGTACCAAAATTTTGAGAAGAAATATTTTGTCTGTTTGAAACACTTGAAATCATTAGCAATCCTTTCACACAATCTGTTGTTTAATTGCAAAAGATTGCTGAATAAAAAAAATTGCCAAATTTATTTTTTAAAATTAATATTTCTTAAAAAATTTCTTCTTTATTTTTAATTACTTCATAAAGTTTATTGAGAGCTTTTTTTATTTTACGGCTTATTTGCATTTGAGAAACGCCCAATTCGTCCGCTATTTGCTGTTGTGACATATCTTCAAAAAAGCTCATTTGAATAATTTTTTTAAGTTCATCATCAAGAACGTTAATAGCCCCGGAAAGAAGTATTTTCATTTCTTGACGATTAATTTGTTCCTGATAATTATCATCAACCAACTTGTCCATCAAGGGTTGTTCATTATCAGTATTTTCACCTGTAATATTATCAAGTGAAATCATATTTTTACGGCGGTCAATTTCGTTAACCTCGTCAATTCTCTTAATAGGAACTGCTAACTCATTTGCAACTTCCAGCTCGGAAGGAGGTCTCCCTAAATCAAGAGTAAGACGCTGAACAATCATATTCACACGGTATGAAAGCTCCTGCAACTCACGCGGAGCGCGAATCATAGCTATTTTATCACGAAGATAATGTCTGATTTCACCGGTAATAAGGTAGGTGGAGTAAGTTTTAAAACTTGTTCCGTGCCCCTGATCATAATTTTCAATAGCTTTCAAAAGACCTACACTTCCGACTTGAATCAAATCCTCAATAGGGTCTGTACTTCTTCTGGCAAGCCCATGAGCTATTTTTTTAACAAAATCCATACAAGCCGCCACAATAAAATTTCTCAATTGCTCTTTCGCTTTAGGATTTTTTTCAGCTTTATAATCTTTAAGCCATTTATTTATCTGTTCATGGTCATAAACATCTTCAAAAGACACCTGCTTTAAAACTCCATCTCTCTCGTTTCAGAACAATTATATCATATAAATTAAACCACTCCTTCAACTAATCAAAGGAATGGTTTAAAAAATTTTTGAATTTGTTATCTAAATAACAAACTAAACAGCAGCGTAAACGCTTACTTGTTTTTTTGTTCTGCGGAACGGCTCAAATTTGACATAACCGTCTATCATAGCAAACAAAGTATCATCTCCTCCGATGCCTACATTAGCACCCGGATGAATTTTTGTTCCGCGCTGACGCATAATGATATTTCCGGCTTTAACCAACTCTCCGCCGTATTTTTTTACGCCGAGTCTTTTTGATTTACTGTCGCGTCCGTTCTTGGTAGAACCTACACCTTTCTTATGTGCCATTGGTCTTATTCTCCTAATTAATTTTTATTATGCTTCTGTTTTTTTAGTTGTTTTTTTTGCTGCCGGTTTTTTAGCAGTTGTTTCGGCTTTTGGAGCAGTTTCCTTTTTTGCCGCTGTTTTTTTAGCCGGTTTTGCTTCCGTTGCTGTTGCAGCTTCAGCTGTTTCAACTTTAGCAGCCGCTTTTGCAGCTTTAGGTTTAGAACCTGTAATGTCTTCAATCAAAATTCTTGTGAAATTTTGTCTGTGACCTTGTTTTTTTCTGTAACCTTTTTTACGTCTTTGTTTGTATACGATGATTTTTTTATCTTTATCATGTTTCAAAACTTTTGCAGTAACAACAACACCTTCAACGTAAGGCTGACC
>JAEWLZ010000243.1 GCA_023457295.1 Cyanobacteria bacterium OH_PDB_112 | reverse complement strand
CGGTATATTCTTTAGGTGAGAGTTTACCTTTTACAAATTCTATACGGCGTTCAATTTTAACCTTACTATCAGTTGAAATTTCACTGCCGATAGACTTTTTAGCCAAAATAAATGCTCGTAAAGCTTTTTCCAGATTATTTGTCCTTATATAAACATCTCCGACATCAAGATAAGCAGATGCTAACAAATAAGGTGTATTAAGCTCTTTTGCCGCTTTTAATTTCTCATAATAATATTTTTGTGCGGACTTATAATCTTTTAAATCAAAATGAATCCCTGCAATTCTTGATGCAGCTTGGACAACAGACTCAAGTTCATTGAATTTTTTGTCATTATCATAAGCTTTATTTAAAAGTTCAAAAGCTTTACTGTAATCACCGTCTTCCGCATACATCAAACCTAAATTAGCACAACTTTCGGAGTAATATTTGTCATAATCCTCTTTAACCAGAATTTTCGCCGCTCCTCGCCCATAAAATTCTTTTGCTTGTTGAATTTTGCCCATATTATCAAAAGTAAGAGCAATTTTAAAATAAATTTCATTTAAGACAGGATGATTGACCCCTGCTTGTTTTAAGGCTGTTTGATATATAGTTAAAGCGCTTTCTTCTTTATTCATATCGATGTACAAATCCCCGAATCCCAAAAGGGCAAATAAAATCTGACCTTTAGGCAACTCTCTGAGGACATCTAAGTCCAAAAAATCATTATAATGCTGCTCTGCAAGTTTATATTCACCAAATGAATGGAGGGTTTTTGCGATATTCAAAAGCACATATGCAATTTTTTTATTATCATTAATCTCATTAGCAATAGAATAAGCTTTTTTAAGTCCGTCCATTGCATCTGCACGTCTTTTTAGTTTTGTGTTACAGTTTGCCATTCTGGTATAAATATAAATTTCTTTTTCTTTGTGTGGGCAAACCGCAACCGCTTTTTTATATTTATCTATTGCAATTTCATAATCTTTTTTATCTTCTTTATCAATAGCATCTTCTAAAAGTTTATAATAACTTCCGCTGTTAATTATTTTAGATTTTTTAAAATCAACCTCTATCGGAACTTCATCAATAAGAGTTTTTTTGCGTTTTTTTTGTTTTGGCGCATTTTTTTCATCCTGAATTTGAAGTTCTTTTGCCTCTTCATAAAGTAGTTTGCGCTCTTCTTCCGAAAATTCTGTGCCAACAAGTTCCGTGTTTATATGATGTTTACTTATATTTTGCAGGGCAAGATTTTGCGCTTGTTGAAGCATTTTATCAGAACTGTTTTGAACAAAGCTGTTTTCTTCCCTGACCGGAAGAGTTTTAGTATCGTTATACATAATAACGTCACTATTCAGCATAGATGCGCGCATTGTAATTTCATTAGATTTTTTATTTTCACCAAGCCTTGCATGATATGCAAGTTCGTTTCTCAAGGTAGTTCTGGAGAGTTTTATATGTCGTTCAAAATGTTTAAGAGGAATTTCTTTTTCATAAAAAGCAACAAGCACAGTGTGGACTTTTTCTTTATGTGCTTTTGATAATTTTGCTTCAACATGTTCTCTGAAAAAATCTTTTACACTATGTTGCCCTTCAAAAGTATATACAAAAGCTGTTTTAGTCAATGTTAAAAAAGTTTTTTTATTTTCATCGGGCAAAATAGAATCTATCATATCTTTTGTTACAGGATGTCTTAATGCTGCTAAAAAATACAATGTTTCGAGTTCTTTTGTAGTTAGCTTATTAATCAAAGATAATGCAACAAAGCTGTTAAAATCCATTTTATTAGAAACTGCCTTATCAAAAAATTCTTGAGGGTTATCTTCTTTTGTAATCCTGAAAAAAGCTCTTATGTTCCGAGGAACTCCAAGAGTTTCATCAAAAATTCTTTCAAGAGGGATATTTCCTTCTTGTCCTTTTAAATCCTCTTTAATTTCTAAAAATTGATTATAATCAAGTGCATCAAGGCGCAAAGTTTTTGAAAACGGATGTTTTTTTATAATTTCAAAAGGCGGAGCAGGAGATGCTGTTATTATTTTTATATTTTCTTGTTCTGCCAAAAAATCTAAAAATTTTGCTATTTCATGTGGGAGTCTATCTGTATTTTTGCTGATAAAATTTTCAAAAGAATCAAAAGCTATAACAAGATTTACAGGAAAATCCGTAAGTAAATCTATAACTCTTTCATCAATAGAACGCTTTTGAGAAAAAATCTTTTTAACAAGATGCTGGATTTTAACGGATTTTATAGTCGTAAAATACCTGTAAAGAGAAAAAATTATGTCATCAATACAGGCGGATTTAAAACAATCAAAACAGAAAAACAATGAGTTTTCTAAAAAAGCCGGTGTGAATTTTAAAATCTCACTTTTGCCTACACCTGAAAAACCTGTAATAAAGTGGAATTTACAACCATAATTCAAATTTTCGACATATTCGGCAAGTTCTTTGTGCCGAATGTCAATTATAGAATTCATTCTGGGTGTAAGTTCAAAATGCTTTGAAATTGCGCCTTTAAAATCCTCTTTTGTTTTTATCTTTTTTGCAAAACTCTTCTCCATACCTCTATTTTATAATATTTACAGTAAAAGTCTATGTTTTATAAGAAAAATCATCCGTCTTTAAGTTTTTTTAATATTGCTTTCTAAAAAACTTTTCTTATGAGATAATTATTGAGCATAAAATTACAAGGAGAATTTATGATAAAAGTTGCGGTTTGCGGTGCTTTAGGACGAATGGGACAAGAAGTCGTCAATGCCGTAAAAAATGCCGAAGATATGGGAATTACTGCTTTAATTGATATAGCAGCCACAGGACAGGAATTTAACGGTATAAAAGTTGAAAATAACCTAGAAACTGCTCTTAAATCAACTAAAATTGACGTAATTGTTGATTTTACACAACCTGACAGTGTTTTTAAAAATGCAATTACATCCATAAATAATGGAGTAAAGCCGGTTATAGGCACAACAGGACTTTCTGAAGAACAATTATCCGAAATCGAAAAACTCTCCAAAGAAAAGAATACAGGATGTTTAATAGCTCCCAATTTTACAGTAGGAGCTGTTTTGATGATGAAATTTGCACAAATGGCAGCAAAATATTTCAAAAATGCTGAAATTATAGAACTTCACCATAACCAAAAAAAAGACGCCCCGTCCGGAACAGCTATTAAAACAGCTCAATTGATGGCGCAAGCACAATCAGACTTCGCCACAGGAAATTGCGAAGAAATTGAACTTGTAAAAGGTTCGCGCGGCGGCAAATTTGACAGTAATATACACATTCACAGTGTAAGAATGCCTGGTTATATGGCATCGCAAGAAGTAATTTTTGGCTCACAAGGTGAAGTATTCAAAATCAGACATGACTCGGTAGACCGCAAATGTTATATGTCAGGCGTTTTAATGTCTGTAAGATATATTTATGAAAATAACAATTTTATATACGGATTAGAAAATATATTATAGGAAGGAAAGTATGAAAAAGCCCAGTATAGCTATTTTGGGGGCAACAGGAGTTGTCGGACAAAAAATCAAAGACATTTTAGAAGAACGTGATTTTCAGTTTTCAAGCATAAAATTTTTGGCCAGCGCCAAAAGTGCTGGAAAACCAATAGAATTCAAGGGCAAGACATACAAGGTAGAAGAAGCAAAACCTGAAGCTTTTGACGGTGTAAATATTGTTCTTAGCTCGGCAGGAGCTTCAACAAGCAAAGCTTTAGTCGAAGAAATTATAAAAAGAGGTTGTGTTATGGTTGATAACACAAGCGCTTTTCGTATGGATGAAGGCACACCGCTTGTAATTGTCGGTGTAAATGATGATGACATCAAAACTCACAAAGGAGTTATTGCAAATCCAAATTGCTCAACTTCACAATTGATGCTGGTTTTAAAGCCCCTTCATGATTATGCAACAATAAAAAGACTTATAGTTTCAACTTATCAAGCGGTTTCCGGAGCAGGAAAAGCCGCTATTGACGAACTTCGGGCGAACACAGATGCTATTTTACATGGTCAAAAATTTGAAAACAAAGTTTTCGATAAACAAATTGCTTTTAATGCGATTCCTCGTATAGATGTATTTTCCGATGATGATTACACTAAAGAAGAATTAAAAGTCGTAAACGAAACCAAAAAAATAATGCACTTGCCGGAAGATACTCCAATCTCTTGTACAGCAGTAAGAATTCCTGTTTTTACAGGTCATTCCGAATGTGTAAGTGTTGAGTTTGAACAAGAAATCATACCTCAAAAAGCTCGTGAAATCTTGGATGCGGCTTTTGGAGTAGAAGTTATTGACAACCCTGCTCAATTAAAATATCCAACTCCTGTTTTTGCTGAAGGTAAAGACCCTGTTTATGTAGGCCGTATCAGAAAAGAATTAGCTTTTAATAACGGACTTGCAATGTGGGTTGTAGCTGACAACTTACGCATAGGTGCAGCTTTAAACACAGTACGTATCGCAGAAAAACTCGTTGAAATGAACTTAATTTAAGGAGAAAAAATATGTCCAAACGCTATTATGCCGGAAATGTAGTTACAGCAATGGTAACGCCTTTTGACAAAGACTTAAATATAGATTATGGTCAAGTTGAAAAATTAGCTAATTACCTTGCAGATAATGGTTCTGATGCGATTTTAATTGCAGGAACAACAGGCGAAAGTCCAACTTTAACTCATGAAGAAGAATTGGAACTCCTTAAGGTAGTTAAAGCATCTTTAGGTAATAAAGCGCAAATTATTATGGGTGCAGGCTCAAACTGCACAAAAACAGCCGTTGAAATGTCAAAACAGGCAGAAAAAGGCGGAGCTGACGCGATTTTAAGTGTTGTACCTTATTACAATAAACCTTCACAAAAAGGTATGATAGCTCATTTTAGCGCAGTAGCCGAAGCAGTGGATTTACCTGTAATGCTTTACAATATACCAGGTCGCACAGGTGTTGATATGTCACCTGAAACCATTACAAATATAGCGACTAAATATGAAAATGTTTTTGCGGTAAAACAAAGTAACGGAAATCTTGATTTAGTAACAGAAATTATTCAAGAAGCCCCTGAAGGATTTGTGTTGTATTCGGGTGACGACAGCTTGACTTTACCTATGCTTGCTCTTGGCGGAGTAGGAGTTGTTTCTGTGGCATCTCATGTTATAGGTAATGAAATCCAAGAAATGATAAAAGCGTTTAAAGCAGGAAAAATTGCAGAAGCTCAAGCGTTACACCACAAATATTATCCTGTTTTCAAAAAAATCTTCATGGCTCCAAATCCTGTTCCTATAAAAGCGGCTGTTGCTAAAAAAGGTATTATAGATGAACGTGTAAGATTACCTTTGACAGAACTTGATGAAGCTCAAAAAGCAGAATTTTTCGGAGTTATTAATTATATTTTTCAAGGAGTGACATTGTGATTAAAGAGCAGTATTTTCCGCAAGAAATAGAAAAAAAATGGCAAAAAAAATGGGAAGAAAGCGGAATCAATAAAACTCCGCAAGAATCTGACAAGCCCAAATATTATGCTCTGTCGATGTTTCCATACCCATCAGGACGTTTGCATATGGGACATGTGCGCAACTATACAATTACTGATGTTATTGCACGTTATCATAAAATGCAGGGATATAACGTTCTTCACCCTATGGGATGGGACAGTTTTGGACTTCCTGCCGAAAATGCCGCAATGAAATCTAACGAAAACCCTGAAAAATGGACGCTTCAAAATATAGACTATATGAGAGATCAACTAAAAACTCTTGGGCTATATTATGATTGGGACAGAGAATTTGCAACTTGCAAAGAAGACTATTACAAATGGACTCAATGGCTATTTTTGGAATTTTATGATGCAGGACTTGCATACAAAAAAGAAGCCGCCGTAAACTGGTGCGAAAAATGTGCTACCGTACTTGCCAATGAACAAGTTATCGACGGAAAATGTTGGCGTTGTGATGATGTTGTAATCCGTAAAAATCTTTCACAATGGTTTCTTAAAATTACCGATTACGCAGAAATCCTGCTTGAAGACTTAGAAAAGCTTACTGGTTGGCCTGACAGAGTAAAACTTATGCAAAAAAACTGGATTGGCAAATCCACAGGTGCGATTTTAGAATTTGAAGTAGTTGAAAAACCGGGAATAAAAATCCCTGTTTATACAACCCGTCCTGATACAGCATACGGTATAACATACGTTGTTGTAGCACCTGAATATAAGGGCATCGAAAATTTAATCTCTGACGAGCAAAAATTTGCAGTGGCAGAGTATCAAGAACATGCAAGATCTGCCTCTGAAATAGACAGACTTTCAACAGAAAGACCTAAAACAGGTGTACCTCTTGGAACTCATATTATAAATCCGTTTACGGGAGAAAAGATTCCTCTTTGGACAGCAGATTATGCACTGGCGGATTACGGTACAGGAGCTGTAATGGCAGTACCTGCACACGATACAAGAGATTTTGATTTCGCAAAAAAATTCAATTTACCTATTATTAAAGTTATTCAAAATCCTGAAGATCCTTCTGCGGAAATTACAGAAGCATACAC
>JAEWLZ010000242.1 GCA_023457295.1 Cyanobacteria bacterium OH_PDB_112 | reverse complement strand
GGTTTCCTGTACCCTGTGGTGGACCGATCCCGGTGCGTCGATTGTCACGCCTGTGAAGCCGTTTGCCCGGTGCCTCGCGCCCGCCCCCGGGAAGAGGGCACCGCGGCTTTTGTGGTGCGCGCGCGGGACGCCGCCGTTGTGGCGCAAAGCACATCGGGTGGTTTTGTAACTCCGCTGGCCGAATGGACGCTCTCCCGGGGCGGAGTGGTGTACGGCGCCGGGTATGACGCACGCTTTCATGTGCGGCACATCGCTGTGGAGCAGCACAACCGGGGCAGCCTGGCCGCGCTCAGGGGTTCCAAATACGTGCAGAGCGACCTGCAAAACACCTTTGGCAACATCGATGCCCAGCTGAAGCAAGGGCGACCCGTATGCTTCAGCGGCACGCCGTGCCAGGTGGAAGGGCTGATGCGGTTTCTGAACCGAACCGATAAAAACCTGATCACCGTGGACGTCATCTGCCACGGGGTCGCTTCCCCCCTCCTTTTGGAAAAACACCTGCAGGCACTGGAGAAAAAGTATCAATCCGTGGCTACCTCCGTATCCTTCCGCAGCAAGGCATACGGCTACCACAGCGGCTGTATGGAGATTCGCTTTGCCAACCAGAAAATCTACCGCAAAAGCGCGCGCGTGGATCCTGTGTTGCGTAGCTTTTTTGGCGAAATCGCCTCCCGGCCATCCTGCTACCAATGCGCCTTCAAGCATTTGGAACACGCCGCGGATTTCTCCATTTTCGATTGCTGGCACGCCGCGCAGCTGGTGCCCGGCCTGCAGGATGACGATCAGGGCTATACCAACCTGTTGATCCACAGCGCTCAGGGGAAGCGCGTTTTCCAGAAAATTCAAGCTGGGCTGGTGGCCTACCCGGTGGATCCGGAAAGCGCGGTTCGGCTGGACGGGCTCATGGTGCGCAGCAGCGCTCAGCCGCACCCGGCACGGGCTTCCTTTTATGAGCGTTTGGCCGTGCCCACGCTGAAAACGCACGTTTCGCGGTATCTCCCCATCACGCCGGGTGATGAACTCATCGAGTGGCTCAAGCGCCCGCTGCACAGGCTGGGGCTTTGGCAACGCGTGAAAAAAATCGCGGGAAGATGACGCGGCGTTTATGCCTCAGGGTTGCACGCACGTCGCGCCGATCGAATGGAGGGCTTGGGTTGAACAAGGTCAGCGTAATCGTCCCGGTCTACAATGTGGAGCCCTACCTGCCCCAGTGCCTGCAGAGCATCCTCACACAAACCTACCCGGCGCTGGAAGTGCTGTTGATAGACGATGGCTCCACCGATGGTTCCCCCGCCCTGTGCGATGCCGCGGCCAGGGCGGATTCCCGGGTGCGGGTGGTTCACCAACCCAACGCCGGGCTTGGCATGGCGCGCAACGCGGGGCTTGGGCTGGCCACCGGCACGTTTGTGCAGTTTGTGGATTCGGACGATTGGCTCGACCCGCGCGCCACCGAAACGCTGGTGGCCGCCGCGCAGGCCCATCAGGCGGAGCTGGTTGCCTGCGGCTTCCTGCGGGTGCT
Source organism: Cyanobacteria bacterium OH_PDB_112 (assembly GCA_023457295.1). Taxonomy (GTDB): domain Bacteria; phylum Cyanobacteriota; class Vampirovibrionia; order Gastranaerophilales; family CAJFVJ01; genus JAEWLZ01. The sequence goes on along the minus strand of JAEWLZ010000242.1, from coordinate 2,932 downwards.
GCCCACGGGAAGCGCGCCGGTTGCGGTGCGCCCCGCGCAGCAGGTAACGCTGCACGCAGGCGCGTCCGCCGTGCAGGCCGAGGTGCTGCTGCCGCTGCTGGGTTCCAACGTGCGCCGCCACCACCTGGATGGCCGCGAGATGTGCGTGTGGATGAACCTGTACCGGCTCGCGCGCATCCGCGAGCTGGGCGTGCGCTTCGTATCGGAGCGCGAATACCTCACCGAGGATTTCTTTTTCAACCTGGAGTATCTGCGGGGCGCGCAGCGCGCGGTGCTGCTGCCCGATTGCCTCTATTGGTACCGGCAAAACCCGGTTTCGCTCTCCAACCAGTTTCGGGAAGATCGCTTCGCCCGGCTTTGCCGCATGGCGGTGCGCGCGCGGGCCTGGCTGGCGGAATACGGGCTCACTGCGCAGGCGGGCTTCCGGCTGGAGCGCGGGTTTCTCAAGCGGCTGCGCAAGTATATGCTGCTGCTGTGGCAAAGCGAGCTGCCCCGCGCCCGCCAGTGGGCGTTGTTGCGCGCCTGCGTGCACGATTCGGTCACCCGCGCGATGCTGCGCGGCTACCCCACCCGGCGGGAACGCCCGCGCGCGGCGCTGCTGGTGTGGCTGATTCGCCTGAAGGCCACGGGGGCGCTGGGCGCTTACCTTCAGCTGGAGCTGGCGGCGCTGCGCTGGCGTGACCATCGCCGCGCCGCCAGCCCAGCGGATGCATGAGGTGAACGATGCAAGCCTACATTGTCAAGCATCAAAACCCGGAGGTGCGCCAGCGCTCGCGCTCCGGGGGCGCCTTTGTAGCGCTGACCGATCCGCTGCTGGCGGCGGGCTGGCGGGTGGCGGGCTGCGCGCTCACCGAGGATTTTTCGGCGGCGCATGCTCTGGCCGCGGATGCCGCAGAGCGGGATGCCTTTTGCGGCTCCAAATATGTGCAAAGCGCCCCGGGCGACAGCTACGCGCAGGTGGCGCAAGCCTTGGCGACGGGCGGGGTCTGCTACAGCGGCACCCCCTGCCAGGTGGCCGGGTTGCAGGCTTTTCTGCAGGCTGCCGGGGCGGATACCACCCGCCTGCTCACCGTGGATATTGCCTGCCATGGCGTGCCAAGCCCAGGGGTATGGCAGGCATACCTGCGCGCGCTTGCACAGCGCTTTGGCGGTGCGGTGGAGGCGGTGAACTTCCGGGATAAGGCCTTTGGCTGGACGGCGACCCGTGAAACCGTTCGCATCGCGGGGCAAACCCATGCCAGCGAACAATTTTCACATCTCTTTTATGGCCACCATTGCCTGCGCCCCGCCTGCGCCCACTGCCGCTACAAGCGCCTGCCGCGCCCAGGGGATCTCACCCTGGCGGATGCGTGGGGCGTAAGCCGGCACCATGCGGATTTTGCCGATGCGCTGGGCGTTTCCCTCGTGCTGGTGCATACGGATCGGGGGCAGGCGGCCTTCGAGCAGGCCAAGGCCGCGCTTGCGTGGCGCCCGGTCGCCTTTGCGGATTTCGCACAACCCGCGCTGCGGCGCAACCATCCCCCCACGCCCGGGCGAAGGCGGTTCTGGCGGCGGTTGCGCCGTCAGGGCATGCCCGCGGTGCTGCGCGCTTATGGCAAGCGCAGCTGGCCGCGCCGGCTCAAGCAATGGGCGTTGCGGCTGTTGCGGCGCAATCATCCACAGGGAGGGAATCGCGTGTGAAACGAGTGATGATTTTCACGTTGCACGATGCCAACAACATGGGCGCATTTTTGCAGGCCTACTGCCTGCAGCAGGTGTTGCGGGCGCGGGGCTATGCGGTGAGCTTTGGCTACGCGCCCCCGTTACAGGGGCATCAGCGGCGGTTGCGTTGGGCGCTGGGCTTTGTGCGCCGGGGCGAGGTAGGCGCGCTCGCATTCAAGCTGCGCTCCGCCAGGCACAATCGGGCGCTGCGGGGGCTGCTGGCGCTGGAACCGCAGCCCGTGAACGAGTTTCAGCGTTGCCCCATCGTCATTGTCGGCTCGGATGAAGTGTGGAATGTGCGCCGCAACAATGCCGTGCCCCAACCCGTGTTCTTCGGGGTCGGGCTCAGCTGCGAGCGGCTCATCGCCTACGCCGCCTGCGCCAACACCACCACCGCGGCGGATTTGCGCGCGCTGCCTGTGCCGATCGATTTTCGGCGCTTTCACGCGCTCTCCGTGCGGGATCGCCCCACCGAGCGCTGCGTGAGCGAGTTCTCTGCAGGGCTTGCGCCCGCCCGGGTGCTGGATCCCACGTTTCTGCTGCCCTGCGCCGAGCTGGATGGTCGCTGCCCGCGCATCGGCTTGCAGCGGTTCATTCTGGTGTACAGTTACGGCTGCACCCCGGAGGAAATTGCTCTGGCACAGGCGCTTTCGCGGGAAACCGGGTTGCCGCTGATCAGCGTGGGCAACCGCCTGCCCTTTTGCGCGCGCAGCGTGGTAGCCACGCCCTTTGCGTTTCTGGCGTACCTGCGCGCCGCGGCGTTGGTGCTCACCTCCACGTTTCACGGCACGGCGTTGTCCATCAAGTACAACAAGCAATTCTGGGTGTTTGCCCACCAGAACCCCAAGGTGCTGGATCTGCTGGAAACCTTCGGCCTGCAGGCGCAAAACCTCACCGACCCCGCCAACCGGGCAGGGTGGATGGCGCGGCGCATCGAGTACGCCCCCGTAAATGATATGCTGACGGCGCTCATCGCGCGATCCTTCGCCTTTTTGGCGGATGCGCTGCGCTGAGCCAGGGAGGAAACGCATGGCTGAACAACCGCTGTACTGCACGCGCCGGGGCAGGCCGCTGCCCGCAGCCTGCCAGATGGGCGCCTGCGCAGGTTATGCCACGCACCGCGGCACCCGCTACTTGTTTGTATCGCCCGGGCGCCGGCGACCGCTCCCGCGGCTGTACCGCCGCCGCAGGGATTGCTGCGGTTGTTCTGCATGCTACGCGGCATGTCCCC
>JAEWLZ010000241.1 GCA_023457295.1 Cyanobacteria bacterium OH_PDB_112 | reverse complement strand
GGACAACAGTACTTAGCCTTGAAAATAACGAATATTTAAATCTTAAAAAAGTTTCTTTCTCAAAAAACGGAAAAACAACAGAATTTTTATTTGTAAATCAGGAAACTTCTGATAAAACCTGGATTTTAGATAATAAATTTATTTTTGGAGCAGATTTTTTATGGGAACAAAAAAATGAAATAGCCGTATCAGAAAGTACTGTTATAAAAACTTATAATCTTGAAAAATGGGGCGAACAATCAATAGAATTTGATGAAAAAAAACCTCATTTTGAAATAACAAAATTCAAAAGTGCATACTGTGCAAAAGAAATTGATATACCTTTTGAAGAAGCTGAATGGAAAATATCAAAAGAATCAACGGATTCTTTCACAAATGAAATCTACAACGAATTTATTTGGTACAAAACCACTTTTGAAGGTGTTTTAGAGGAATTTGAAATCTGTGCTAAACATTGTTTTGCAATTTATTTAAACCACCAACAAATTTTCGAACACAACAGCTATTGCTACGAACATCTTTACGAACGTGAAGAATATCTGACTATAAAACCTGATTTAAGTTTATTCAAAGAGAAAAATGAACTAACAATACTAATTCAAAATTTAGGATTCGATAAAGGCTTCAGCAATGACACCAATCTTCCTCGAGGGCTGTTGTCCTTTAAAACAGTTCCTCAAAAAAACCTTATTTGGAAAATAAAAGGCGGATTAACTCCAAAAGATGAAAACTGGCACGATTTGGAAATTTTGGAAGATGCCGAAAATCATTATATGCAATATGTTGAAATGGATTTTACTTTTCACAAAAAAATGAGCTACTCGCCTCTTTATTTGTCTTTTGAAAACGCTCCTTTCAACCGTGCGACTATTTATCTAAACGGTCAAAAAATCGGAAGATACATAAAAAGTCTTGGTCCTCAAAATAAATTTTATCTTATGGATAGTTTTATAGATAAATATAACAAACTTTCTCTTGTTATATGGCTTAAATCAGAAGAAAACCAAAAAGCAAATCCTGACAAATTTAACGAAAAATCTATAAATATTGAACTTGGAAGTTTTAAAAACTTCCATTGCGTGGAAATAAACTAATATAAAGCTTTATTATATTAGTAGTATTTTCAAGAAAAGAGGTTTTTTGTGATTATTCCGGAATTTTTATTGTGAAGAATCTATCGCTCAGGCAGTTTAAGAATAACTGACGACGGAATTGCCATTGACTTAAAAAATATGCTTGGACCGGGCGTTATAAGCGGCATAGGATTTGTCGAAATTAATGGTGAAAAACATAGCCCTGAAGGTTTAAAACTTATTACATCAGGTCTCGAAACTATGGCATCTCAAATTACACCTGAAAATCCTTTGATTTTTAGGCTAAATCAAGAAGGAACTCTAATTTTACAGGGTGTTCGAGAATTAAAAGAAGGCATTAACAAAATCATCCTTGAACTTATAAGTAAAGATGCGGGAAAAGTTCAGGTGAGTTTAAATGAAAATTTTGCTCCGGCTTAAGACATAAATTCTTCTATATCTTCTTTAGCCGTTTTTATTTTCTTTATATTAAAATTTTCTTCAAGTGCTTTAAAAATAACAGGAGAAAGCATTGAAGGGACGCAAGTATCAATTTTTGCTCCATGGGTTTTAGAGTCCATGGTCAAAATTGATAATAAAATCGAAACAGCATGTTGATCTCTTAAGAAAAAGACCATAGCTAATTTATCAGCAGCAAAGCTTTCATTTACTAATTTACCACCATTTTGAAAAAATTTTAGAACAAAGAACAAATCATTATAAAGGCCAAAATCTAAAATTCTCGGAACACCGTTAATTTGACCAACATCACCTATATCTTTATAGTAAAGTCCTGAAAACTTTATCAATATAGAATCCTCAGGAATGTTTTCAATAAATTCGTTGATATAATCCATTTTCATATGCGGATTACTGCATCCAACTAAAATAAAGACTTTTTTAATAAGATTTTTTTGCATTCCCTCTTTAATTTTATTCATATTTTCATTAAATTTTACCAAATCAAATCCAACATCTATTAAGTTTTCTTCAGCATCTTCGGGAAAACCTTCTGTATCAAGGGCAGCATTGACTAATGGTGAGAAATCATTATCAATGATTTGCTGAACTCCCATCCATATAGGCAGACCGGTTGTAAAAATTCTTCCACGAAAAACTTGCGGAGGATTCCAGGCACAATTGGATGTAATCAAAACAGGTCCGGGAAAACTTTCTATCTCTATCTGTTGATCAGGACTGACGCCCCCATAATGCCCAACAAGATTAGGGAATTTTCGCAATTCCGGCAAAGAATGTGCTAAAAGCATTTCTCCATGGGTATAAATATTTATTTTTTTTGCCTGTGTATACATCAAAATATTTTCAAGGTCACGAATATCTCGTCCTGAAACTAAAATGGAATTTCCTTTAACAGCAGACGTTTTAACTTTTACATTTTCATAAGCTCCATACCTTGCTTCAAGACCTTTTTCCAGATCTCCCATTGCAATAAGATTTATTTTTCCACATTCTGCAATCATTTTTACTAAGTCTTCTTTTTTTAAATCCTTAGAAAGATCGAATAATGTTTTGTAAAAAAAGTTATTAATTTTTTGATTTTCAATGCCTAAAAATTTTGCTTGAACAACGCTTTTTATAATCCCTCTCAAAGCCATAACTAAAAGGTCATGTAAACAACTTTCACTATAATCATAGACTCTGTGTCTTAAAGAAATAGCGCGCTCTCCTTGCTTTATCATTTCATTAATATTATAGTCGGGCTGCCAAGAAGCAGAACTTTCTAATATTTCAAATTGAAAACCGCGTTGTTTTAAAAGTTCTTTGTACCTCAAACGCAATTCTTCTCTTGTAAACTCCAACTGCTCAAGAATTTTTATAATCTCTTGCTTGTCTATTTGAATATTTTGAATTGATGAAAACAAGACATAAATAATTACATCAAAAAAACTGCTCGGAACAGTTGTATATTCACTAATTTTATTAGCATAAAGACTTAAAGATTTAAGTCCCTGAAAGAAAAATTCTTCAACAGCAACACAAGCAGGGTCTTTGGCACATATCCCTTCTACGTTGCAAAGCCTGGTGTAAGAATCCTGTTGGCATTTATAACAAAACATCTATCATACCTTTCCCATAATATATTATTAATTTTAGAATGTATTTCAAATGAATAAATTCTCTATTAAGGCAATATTAAGAAACTGGAGCTACCCATATGGGCAACTCCAGTTTAATTATTATTTATTATTCTATAAAGAATTATTCTTCATCGCTAATGATATCATCATTAATAACATCATCACTTATGAACTCATCACCTTCTCCATCAGCTATTATTTGAGAAGAGAAAGAACCGAAATCCTCCATTTCAAATTCTGGAGCACCGAACATTCCTTCGATTTCTTCTAAAATAGCAGAAGGTTTTCTAGCCGAACTTTTAGCTGCTCTGGCCTGTTGGAGTTCAGCCTCTTCATCAGCATGTGTTAAGTGATAATGACCTGTTCCTGCAGGAATCAAACGACCAATAATAACGTTTTCTTTCAAGCCGCGAAGGACATCTTTTTTGCCTTCTACAGCAACTTCCGTTAATATTTTCGTTGTTTCCTGGAATGAAGCCGCTGATATAAAGCTTTCTGTATTCAATGAAGCTTTTGTAATACCCAAAAGAACATTTTCAAAAGTAGCTTTATTTCCTTCTAATTTTCCAACTTCTTCATTTTCAATCTCTACAATGTACTGCTCCACAAGTTCTCCAGGAAGCAATTTTGTATCACCTGAATCAACAACTTTAACCTTTTTGGTCATCTGACGTACAATGATTTCAATATGCTTATCAGCGATTTCTACACCTTGAGAACGGTATACACGCTGAACTTCGTCCACCAAATATTGTTGAACGGCTTCTTTGCCGGACAATCTGATAATATCATGAGGGTTCAAAGGACCGCTTGTTACAGGGTCACCTTTTTTAACTTCCTGCTTATCAGCAACAATAATGTTAGAATCGATAGGATATTTTATTTCATAACGTCCGTTTTCTGATACAAAATACAAAGTAGGAACGCCTTCATCATATTGGATTTCAGCAACACCGTCTTCTTCAGCAAGAATAGCGCACTCTTTAGGCTTACGACCTTCTAGGAGTTCTTCTACCCTCGGAAGACCTTGTACGATGTCTCCTGTTTTTTGTCTTTCAAATACCAATGTAGCAAGCAAATCGCCTCTTTGTACAAGTCCTGTTTCTTCAATTTGAAGCATAGTACCTGCACTAATCAAGTAAGGACGACCTACACGAACCACAATAGACTTGGCTTTAACATCTACAATCAAACCTGCGATTGATGATGTTTCACCGCTTTCTGTTATAACCTGATCAACTTTTACAAGTTCACCGGCTTTAACAATTGGTTTAGACTTAAGTTCTAATGTTTCATTATGGTCATCAGAAATAAGTATTATCCTTCTTATATTTTCAGCTTCTTGCTTTAAGTTTACCACAGCCTCTTTTTGAGCTAAAACTTGTGTTTTTGAAACAGGGGTTTTAGGATCAATAATTTGACCGTTTTCAACAAGCAATTCTGTCTGAAGAATATTACTTTGAGATGTTTCTGTTTCTCTTCTAACGATTAAGTTTTCAAGAACAACTATTCTCAAATTATCTTCCTGCTCTTCCACAAGCCCTTTTAAGTGGCTTACATAACCTTGCATTTGAAGAACTAAGCTTGTTCTTGTAAGCGAAGCCCCTTCCATATTACGGATTATGCTGCCGTCTTTGTATTGAAGTTGTGTTACAGGAACAATATCAATCAAGTCATTTTCTGTTGAAGAGAAATCGATTGAAACTTCACGAGGAGAAATTTCAAATTCTTGAACAGGTCTTATTAAAACTTGAACAGGAACATCTTTAATTTCTGTTTCTTCAGAAGATTCTTCAACTTCTTCGGTTTCTTCAACTCCTTCAAAATCATCTTCATCCAAATCGTCAAGACTAAATGCATCATGAGATGAATCAGGATAAATAACGGTGATTAAAGATTTTTCTTTTACTTTTATACCATCCGCGATTTCAGTCTTTTTATCAACAATTTCGCCGTCTTCAACTTTTAAATTATTGATACTGTCAAGATGATGCAATTCACCTGAACGAATAACTACTTCGTGGATAATATCATTAAATTCTTTAATTTCGACAATACCGTCAATGTGAGCATAAACATCCTTCACAACTTCAGTACCGGCTGTAACAAAAGAACCTGATTCTACCATTTTCAAAGTAGCGTCTTTGCTTATTTGATGAGTTTCTTCAGGAATAAATAAGATTTTTCCGGGTTTTGTGATGATTTGATGTTCATCAACTTCAATTCCTTCGTATCTTACTTCTCCTGATGAAGTTACAACATTTTCTTCATCAATCAACTCAGCGATAATCATTCCGTTTTCAACAGTAATACCCTGAGGTGATTTGATAATATATTTTTCACCGGTAGATTCAACACTCCATAAAAGCTCTTTGCCTGTTTTTTCTAAAACAGCGTTTTCAGGCTTAATAGAAGCAATTACGATTGTTAATTCTTTACCGCTTACGATTTTCTTAATTTTACCTGTTTTTTCAATAACAAGTTCTTCGCCTAATCTTACTTCACCGCCGTGTTCTGATACAGTAGTAGTTTCAGCTAAAATATCACCTTTTTTAACTTTGGTTTCATCTTTTACAAGAACTTTTGAACCGGTAGGCAAATTATAGACATCACCGCCTAAAACCCAAACAATACCGTTTCTGTTTGCAGTTCTAGAAATATTTCCCTGTCTGTCACGTTTTTCATCAACATTAAAGTTATCAAATTTAATTTCACCGGGAATATCAGCCGTAATATCTTTTGTTGCTTTTTCTGTTAAACGACCTGCCGCACCTTGTGATGTAGGTTCAAATTCACATAGAACATCGCCTTTTTTGAAAGAATCACCTTTCGTAAAGAAAACTGTTGCACCGTGAGGAATATGATATTTTATTTCTCTTCCTTTTGCGTTTGTAACAACAATATCTTCTTCTTTTACGGCAACATTTACAACATCACCGTGACGTGTTCTTTGTTCACGAACAACTATTTTTGACTCAATTTTACCATCAAATTCAGCAATAATTTGACGCATAGAACCTGACCCACGGAATACACCACCGGTGTGGAATGTTCTCATCGTCAGCTGTGTTCCGGGTTCCCCGATACTTTGTGCTGCGATAATCCCGATAGCTTCGCCGATATCTACGATACGGTTTGTAGTCAAAGCCCAACCATAACATTTTTGGCAAATACCATATTCAAGTTCACAAGTAAGTCCTGAACGTACTTTAATTTTTTCAAGACTAAGATCTTTAATTTTAGAAATTTGTTCTCTGTCCATCAATGTATGAGCGGGTACTATTACATTACCTTTTTCATCTTTAATATCTTCCGCGATGGTTCTGCCAAGCAAACGGTCAATAAGCTCAACAACGTTTCTTTCACCATCAGAAACAGAAGTCATTTCGATATATTTTTTAGTTCCGCAGTCAGCATCTTTAATAATTACATCCTGCGCAACATCAACAAGACGTCTTGTTAAGTATCCTGAGTCAGCTGTTTTTAACGCTGTATCTACAAGACCTTTACGAGCTCCGTAACTTGAGATGATGTATTCTGTAACGCTCAGACCTTCTTTAAAGTTTGATTTAATCGGTAAGTCGATAATCTGACCTTGAGAGTCAGCCATCAATCCACGCATACCGACTAGCTGAGATACCTGTGATACGTTACCTCTCGCACCGGAGAATGCCATCATATATACAGGGTTTAATCTATCGAAATTTTTAACTACACAATCTGTTAATTTTACAGTAGTTTCAGACCAAGTGTCGATTACTTTTGTGTATCTTTCTACTTCTGTAATTTCACCTTTTAAATATCTTTGTGTAGCTCTTTCGATTTGATCTTCAGCTTCTTTTAAAAGATCTTTTTTAGCCGCAGGCACATCCAAATCCGCGATAGAAATTGTAGTACCAGCTTTTGTTGCATATTTGAACCCGAGATTTTTAAGGGTATTAGCCAAAAAAGCTGTTTTAGCCCCGCCAAACTCAAGATAAATATGCGATAAAAGATTTTTAAGCGCTTTTTTATCTACTGTTTTGTTTATAAACTCAAGATTCTTCTTAGAAGATTTTGGAATTAATGTTGTCATTTTTTATATTTACCTCGATTATTATTCAACTAGGAATTAAGTACTGCCTCTGCAACCGCTTCATTGAAAATGATTCTTCCAACGGTAGTTTCGATTTTTTCGCCATCTGCGCATCTTACAAGAATTTTGTCATGCAATCCTATGACACCTGCTTCATGAGCAGATATTGCATCTTTGTAAGCGAAGAATTTACCTTTAACCTTGCTTGTTTCATCTTTAAGAATTGTCAAATAGTAAATTCCGAGAACCATATCCTGTGAAGGTGTAATAATAGGCTGACCTGTCGCAGGCGCGAGTATATTATTTGTAGCAAGCATCAACATTCTGGCTTCTGCCTGCGCTTCAATTGACAATGGAACGTGAACAGCCATTTGGTCTCCGTCAAAGTCAGCGTTGAATGCCGTACAAACAAGCGGATGAAGCTGGATAGCACGACCTTCTACCAAAACGGGTTCAAATGCCTGAATACCAAGTCTGTGCAATGTAGGTGCACGGTTTAACATTACAGGGTGTCCTTCGATTACCTCTTCCAAGATATCCCATACAACGTTTTCGGAACGTTCTATTTTCTTCTTGGCAGATTTTATGTTTTGGACAATTCCGCGTTCGATAAGTTTATTTACAACGAAAGGCTTAAACAATTCGATAGCCATTTCTTTTGGCAAACCGCACTGATGAAGCTGCAAACGAGGACCTACAACGATAACTGAACGGCCTGAGTAGTCAACCCTTTTACCGAGCAAGTTCTGCCTGAAACGACCTTGTTTACCTTCGATGATATTGCTCAATGATTTTAGAGGTCTGTTATTAGGACCTACAACGGTTCTTCCTCTTCTACCATTATCAATTAAAGCATCAACAGCTTCTTGAAGCATACGTTTTTCGTTACGAACGATGATTTCAGGAGCTCCCATCTCTAATAATCTTAAAAGACGGTTGTTTCTGTTGATAACCCTTCTGTAAAGGTCATTCAAATCTGATGTCGCAAAACGTCCGCCATCCAATTGAACCATAGGTCTCAAATCAGGAGGAGTCACAGGCAATACATCCATAATCATCCAAGAAGGATCTGTATTACTGCCCATCAAAGCCTCAACAAGACGAAGTCTTTTAATCAGTTTTGCTCTTTTTTGAACTGAAGAACCGGCTGTTTCAAGCTCACCTCTGATTTGGTCAGCAAGTTCAGGCATATTGATTTCAAGAAGAAGTTCTTTAATCGCTTCTGCACCGATACCTACTTTCAATTCAGTTTCTTCATTTTCAAGAATATAGTCTTCATATTCTTCTTCTGACAAAAGCTGATATTTTTTGAATGATGATTCAGCTCCGTCAATAACTATATAGTTATTAAAGTAAATTACCTGTTCAAGATCTTTTAAAGATGTATCCAAAAGTAAGCCAAGATAGCTTGGAATACCTTTCAAGAACCATATATGGCTGACAGGAGCTGCCAGTTTTATATGTCCTAATCTGTGACGACGAACTTTTGAATCTGTAACTTCAACGCCGCAACGTTCACAAATGATACCTTTATGACGTACTCTTTTGTACTTTCCGCAATAACATTCCCAGTCCTTTGAAGGTCCGAAAATTCTTTCGCAGAATAAACCGTCACGCTCAGGTTTAAGCGTACGATAGTTTATTGTTTCGGGTTTTGTCACTTCTCCGTATGACCACTTAAGGATTCGCTCAGGAGAAGCGATACCGATTCGTATATAATCAAAATAATCTATGCTTGTAGACAATGGTCTATCTCCCTTTAATATTGTAAGTACTAATCGCCAATCACACCGGGTGATTCAAAGAAATTGATATTCAGAAGCTCTGAGTCAATATCCGAAATTGTTCTTTTCGGAGCTGATTTTCTGATTTCATCAGTATCGCTCATTAAGTCAACTTCTTCACCGCCGCGTTTTGCAACAGTAATATCAAGCCCCATACTTTGAAGTTCTCTTACAAGAACTTTGAAAGCTTCCGGAATACCCGGTCTTGGTATGTTTTCACCTTTTACGATAGCTTCATAAGCTCTGCTTCTTCCGTTAACATCATCTGATTTGATTGTTAACATTTCTTGAAGAGTATAAGCCGCACCGTAAGCTTCAAGTGCCCAAACTTCCATCTCTCCGAAGCGCTGACCACCGAACTGAGCTTTACCGCCCAATGGCTGTTGCGTTACGAGTGAGTAAGGACCTGTGCTTCTTGCGTGAATCTTATCATCAACAAGGTGAACAAGTTTCAGCATGTATGTACAACCGACTGCAACAGGCTGTTCAAACTGTTCGCCTGTTCTGCCATCGTATAGAGTAGACTTACCATCTTCTCTTACCCATAGCTTGTCGTGTTCTTTTCTTACTTTTAACAATTCATGTTTTGTTGCCAAATCAGAATAATCTTCACCGTACATTTCATCAAACGGAGGAGCTTCGTAGTGCTGATTACTTAAATAAGCACAGAAACCAAGCAATGCTTCATAAGTTTGACCAACGTTCATACGTGAAGGTACGCCCAGAGGATTCAAAACAACATCAACAGGAGTACCGTCAGGCAAGAAAGGCATATCTTCACGAGGAAGAATTCTTGATACGATACCTTTGTTTCCGTGACGTCCTGAAAGTTTGTCACCTACTGATACTTTACGTCTTTGAGCTACATAAACTCTGATTACTGTGTTAGCACCAGGTGGAAGCTCGTCGCCTTTTTCTCTGTCGAAAACTTTTACGTCGACTACACGACCGCCTTCACCGTGAGGAACACGAAGTGAATTATCTTTAACATCTCTTGCTTTTTCAGCAAAGATTGCTCTTAACAATTTTTCTTCCGGCGGATGCTCTGATTCGCCTTTCGGTGTGATTTTACCTACCAAAATATCATCCGCATAAACTTTAGCACCGATACGAACAATTCCGCGTTCATCAAGGTGACGAAGTGAATCTTCTGATACGTTAGGTATTTCACGAGTAATTTCTTCAGGTCCAAGTTTTGTTTGACGAGCATCTATTTCAAGTTTTTCGATGTGAACTGATGTAAATACATCATCATGAACCAATCTCTCAGATAGCAAAATCGCATCCTCGAAGTTGTAACCTTCCCAAGGCATCATCGCTACAAGAACGTTTTTACCAAGTGAAAGCTCACCCAAATGAGTTGAAGCACCATCTGCGATTACATCGCCTTTTTTAACCTTTTGACCTGCATAAGCGATTGGTTTTTGGTTAATACAAGTATCTTGGTTGCTTCTTACATATTTCATCAAAGGATGAATTATCAAGTTGCCTTGTGTATCGCGGATTTGAATTTCTTCACCGATTACACGCTCAACAGTACCGTCACAACTAGCAACTACAACCATACCTGAATCGGTTGCCGCTCTTTTTTCAAGACCTGTACCTACACGAGGTCTTTCCGTACGCAACAAAGGTACAGCTTGACGTTGCATGTTAGAACCCATCAATGCACGGTTAGCATCATCGTGTTCAATAAACGGAATCAATGATGTCGCAACAGAGATAATCTGTATCGGAGAAACCCCCATATAGTCAACTTGTTTTGACTTGCCCATTGTGAATTCAGAACGATAACGGCAAGGAACGTAGTCCGCTTTAATATTTCTATCTTTATCCAACTCCAAGTCACTCGGAGCTACACGGAAGTTTTCTTCTTCATCCGCTGACAAATAAGCAACTTCATCAGTTACATGCCCATTTTCAACTTTAAAGAACGGAGATTCAATAAATCCATAATCGTTCACTCTTGCGTGAGAAGCTAAAGAACCTATCAAACCTGCGTTTGGACCTTCAGGTGTTTCAACCGGACAAATTCTTCCGTAGTGAGAAGGGTGAATATCACGAACCGCAAAACCCGCTCTCTCACGAGCCAAACCACCAGGTCCCAAAGCTGAAATTCTTCTTTTGTGAGTCAATTCAGCAAGAGGGTTTGTTTGGTCCATAAACTGTGACAACTGAGATGAACCGAAGAACTCTTTAATAGCCGCGACAAGCGGTTTTGTATTGAGCAAGCTCAACGGAGTCAAAGTTTCAGTATCATGCAATGTCATACGTTCTTTTACGATACGCTCTAAACGAGCAAGACCGATTCTGAACTGGTTTTGAAGCAATTCGCCGACAGAGCGGATTCTTCTGTTGCCCAAATGGTCAATATCATCTAAAGAACCTTCATCATAAGTTAAGTTAATTAAATACTCGATTGACGCAACGATATCTTGAACTGTAAGAGTTCTTACATGCTCCGCCACGTTTAAACCGAGCTTTTTATTCATTTTGTAACGACCTACTTTTCCAAGGTCATATTTTTTATCATCAAAGAAACGGCTTTCCAATATTGCTTTACCGCCTGAAGCTGAAGCAGGGTCGCCGGGACGAAGTTTTTTATAAACTTCAATCAACGCTTCATCAGTATTATTTGTAGAATCTTTTTCAAGAGTCTTTTTAAGGAAATCCGCGTGAGTAAATAATGTATCCATTTCTATTTCAGAAATTCCAAGAGCCTTCAATAATGTTGTGGCAGGAATTTTTCTGTTTTTATCAATTTTAACAGAGATTACATCGTTAGAATCTGTTTCGATTTTTAACCATGCCCCACGGTTTGGAATCAATGTAGCATTGAATAAACGTTTACCGGTAGGAGAAATTTCTCTTTTAAAATAAATACCGGGAGAACGAACAATCTGAGATACGATTACACGCTCTGCACCGTTTACGATGAATGTCCCTTTATCAGTCATTGTAGGGATATCACCGATATAAACTTCTTGTTCTTTTATTTCGCCTGTATCACGATTTACAAGTCTCATCATTACACGAAGCTGTTTTGCATAAGTCGCATCGTGAATGCGAGATTCTTCTTCTGTATATTTAGGGTTATCAAA
>JAEWLZ010000240.1 GCA_023457295.1 Cyanobacteria bacterium OH_PDB_112 | reverse complement strand
ACTTTAAATTAGTCATTAGTTACATATTAGCACATGATTTTTTTTAAACTATCCTCTCAATGGTATTTTTTTTGTTTTATAAAACTCAATGAAAATTTGAATAAAATTTTAAAATTAAATTTCAACAGTGCAATTTTTATCAGGTGCATTTATAGAGCTATATTTTAAATAAGCATCGATAGGACAGCCTCCATGGCAATCTTTTTGAAAATAATTACATTTTTTACAGCTCATTTTATCAATATCACGTTTTTGGAAAAGAATATTATCAAGACGAGAATACCAAATTTCTTTTAAGGTTTTTTCTTTAACATTTCCTAAAGATGCAAAATTCATATCTTTGGCATATGTACACATATATACTTCTCCGTCTCTATCTAAACATAATCTGTCATGATGATGGCAGTTATATTTTATATTTGTTCTATCGGTTCCCTTTTTTTGAAATTTATATATTTGGACAAATTTTGATGCTATTTCATTGGAAATTAAATCATAAAAAGTAAATGTGGCTACATTTAAAAATGATTTTTCTTTTTTATTGTCTAAATTAATAACATCAGACATTGCTTCAAACAATTTATTTTTATCAGGAACTAAATATTCCTGATTTTGTGCAAAAGGTTTGAATCTGCCAAATGTAAGATATTTCACTCCCAATTCTTCCGCTAAAATATATGTTTCCGTCAACTCTTGGATATTTAGGCTGGTCGGAATACACATCAAGGTTACGTCAAACCCTGCACTAACAAGTTGCTTTATCCCCAATATACTTTTATCAAAAGCACCTTTACCTCGGTTTTGGTCATGCGTATTAGCGGTTGCTCCATCCAAGCTAATTTGGAATCTGTCTATATGTGTATTTAAAACTTTTTTCAATTTTGCAACAATTTCAGGAGTTATTAAAGTAGCATTAGTTAATAATGTTAAAGCTATATTCCGTGTTTTTATTTTTGATAAGATTTCAAAAATATCCTCACGCAAAAAAAGTTCGCCGCCTGTCAAGCCTAAAGTAAGGATATCCATCTCAAAAAATTCATCAATCAAATCCATAGCTTGCCGGGTAGACAAGTTATTCTCGGGATTATATTTATCAGGATACTCAAGATAAAGACAATGCTTGCACCTTAAATTACATTTCGATTCCAAAACCCAATGAACAGTATATGGATAATAATGATCATATGTGGAATAATCATCCGCATGTTCTTTAATAAGGTCCAAAATATTTGTTTTTATAACACTTTCACCTTTGTTATACTTGAAATATTTTTCGACACAAGTTTCTACTGATTTTTCTAATTTTTTTTCAATATTATTCATTTACTATTACTAAAAATCGGTTCTCTAACAAATTTAAAATGATGGCATCGAAAGATTCTTTTAATTTTAAATAATCATAATCTTCAAAATCGCGAAAAAGCTCTTCATAAACATTTTTTAAGGATTTTTTTCCATCAATTTTATTTAACAAATCATTTGCTGAAGAATTGCCTACCCAGGCTTTATCATCAACAAAATCATACAAAAATAATTTCCCACTACCTATATTATGTTCAAATCTTTTGAACACATTGGAAGATAACTTAATTATAGACTGCTCACTTAATCGGTAAGAAGCTGAAAGCATTTATTAATTAATCCAATCAGTACCGCATTCAATCGCCGCTTCAGCATTACCGCAATTTCTGATTTCTTTTTTCTTGGTAGTAGTGATTTCTACCAAATCTCCTTGAGGCAATTCTTTTTTAGTAGTTTTTGGCAATTCAGTATTTTTAAGACCAGTTGCAGCTACAACATTTTTAGGTGCAGTTCTGACGTATGGTTTCTTTTTTGTTACCGCAGGTAGACGCATTTCAGTAATTTTAAACATAAGACCTCCTAACACTAATACAATGGAATATTATTATATTAATTGTATAAAAATTTAACAATAGTATTTTAAGTTATTTTAAGTTGCAGTTTTTAAAATTAATTTTTACTCTACTATTTCATTTTCAAAATACTTAATGCCTTGTTCTGTCAAAGTATATTCCATAGTAGTTGCAATACCGGTATAATCAGGCACAATTTTTATAAGCCTGCGTTCTAGAGCTTCTTTAAGAGTATCGTGCTCAATAGCTTCATCCAAAAGAGCTTTTGATATGGTATTAATTTGTTTTAGTGTAAATCTTTCAAAATTTTCCCGTTCTACAAGATGATAAGCACACGCTATAAGGCAGTTGAATTTGTTATTGATATTTTGCAAACTCAAAAGTTGTGCGAATTTATCGGTGCGACTGTTTTCCTGAACAATTTTTTGGTTAAAAACAGATGTGAAATCTTCTTGAGGAGGAGGTGTTGTTTCTCTTTGTATCGAAGGTGAAACAGGAGGTAATGGAGGCAAAGAACTTGTGCTTAAAGGTACATTAGGTATTATAACCGTCGGTTTTACAGGCTCTATCGGCTCAACTTTAGGAGGTGTTTTTTCTTCCAAAATTTCTTTCATTTCAGGTCTTGGCTGATGAATAGCTCTTTGAAGGATTTCTTTTGTTTCATCAGAAATTTTATATATATTTTTTACGGATTCTTCTTGAACAATAGGCTCAGGTTCTTTTTGCTTAGGAGGCTCTACAATTTCTTCTCGGTTAGGAATATTTTCAATTTTTTTGGCAATATTAATACTTCCCAGTTCTACTTTTTCAAGTACCGGCTCTTCCGCTTGTGGCTCAACTATGCGTTGTTCTTTTGTTTCTTCCAAAAATTCCACAACAGCGTTAATCCAAACCCCTAATTCTTTTTCTACGATTTCTTTATCGTTGGATTTGAATTCTAACAAAAAATCATCTTTTGTTATTGTCAAAGTATAAGTATGCAAAGGACCCTCTATTTTTTAAGCAAAACTTCACGCCATTTTTCAAGTTGTTCTTCGATAAATTTTGTATCAGTCGATTTTAGTTCAAGTTCTACATCACCTTTTTTAATTTTAAAAGAGTATTCTTTTTCTTCCATTTGCCTATGCTCCATGCTTTAGTCTATAATTAATTATAATATGAAAATTCTATAAAAGGCACAATATGAATTTACGAGATATAAGAAAAAAATATCGCGTCATTGATTTGTTCGTAGATCTGGCGGAAATACCTTCACCATCGTTTAAAGAACAAGCACTCGCTGAAACAATTTCAGAAATTTTATCTATACATGATATAGATTCTAAATTTGATTCTTACGGAAATATCATTGCAAAAATTCCAGCAAGTCCTGAATGCAAAAATGTCAAACCGATTTTACTTTCAGCCCATATGGACGTAGTCGGTGGGTCAGATCCGGTTAATGTTGTCTTAAACGGAAAATTTATCGAAACTGACAAAAAACGTACACTTGGCGCGGATAATAAGGCAGGAATAGCCGCAATTATTGATGTGGTGATAGAAATGGCGGATGTCTACAACAGAACACCTCATGGACCTATTGAAATCACATTTACCCGAGATGAAGAACACTCAATGACAGGCATTCAAAACCTTGACACATCAAAAATTTCTTCAAAGTATGCCCTTATTCTCGATGGTGAAAGTCTAGGTGTTATCGACCATTCCGGAGCAGGTTATACAAATATCTTTATAAAAGTTTCTGATGGAAAAGGCGGGCATTCCGGCATTGATATAGCTGATACAACTCGTATAAACGCTCTTAAAGTTTTGGCGGAACTAGATTCTTCAATCCCTCAGGGAGTCTATAAAAAAGATGATACCGGAGTAATTACTTCAATAAACGCGGCATCTTTTGTAGGCGGAAGTGCAGGTATGCTCCTTGGAGAAAAAATAAAAGATTTATTTGAAGAAAAACCTAAAAAACTTCCCGAAGAATTAAGAACAGAAAATATAATGCCTTTTATTTCCAGAAATTCCATGACAAATATAATTGCGCAAGAAGCTTACGGCACGTATTCTTTAAGAAGTTCTGATCCTAAAGCAGAAAAAGAGCTTATACAAAAAATTCAAAAATCTATTGATATGCTTATATCAAAGTATGAACGCAGAATAAAAATCGAAATGATAATAAAAAAACATCTAAAACCTTTTGTAGAATCAGAAGATAAAACACTGGAAGAACTTGTGAGAAAAGCTGCTGTGAGTGCCGATATAAATTATAAAATATCCAGTTTCCATGCAGGAGCAGAAACGCATGTACTTTCTAATGAAAAAATGAATTCAAAAAAAGAAACATTCTTGCCACTTCTTTTAGGAATTGCTAATATTTATAATATGCACTCATCTGATGAAAGTTTGGATTGGCAATCTTTAGTGTCGGGTAGAAATTGGATTAGAGAAATAATTTTGGAATTTGCAAAGCATAATGAAAACAAATAGCGGAAAATATTTTTTATCAAAAGTAATACCTCTTTTTATTAAAAAAGAGAGTGAAATATTTACGGATTTTATCGTAAAAAATACATCTTACGAAACTTGCAGAGCCACTTTGCTTTTGGAAAAAGATGAAAAAGAATACGAGGTAAAAGTAACTTTCCGTCCTATTTCCACAAAAGAAATGAATAATTTTGTGGAAATTATCAAAAGACAACCACTTCTTAAAACTTTTTTAGGACTTCGAAATCTTAATTTATCTGTATTGCAATCACTTGAAGCCTTGGGAATAAAACTTGTCCCGCAAACACAGCAAGAATTTGTAATGAAATCCAATATAAAAATAGACAAAAGCCTCTTTTATGCTGTTGTAAGCGCTATTGCAGAAGATTTAGACAAGCATCCTATGATTTTATTTGATTTACGAGCAGTAGATCAAGATGCCGTTATGGAAGCCTGCAACTTACCTGACACAGATATTAAAGAAAATTCTTGTAAAGGTTTGGAAACTATCCCATCAATTGTTTTGGATAAAGTTGACATTGACAGCATGTTTGAGCTATTGCCCGACAATCCTGAATTTTTCCCGCGCAAAAATTTCAAATTAGAGCTACTTTCTATATATGAAAAAATTGATGAAGAATTCGAAGGGATTGCTTTCAACGAAAATATAGCACCTATAAGAAATACGGATTATTATTTTTACAAAGATGCAAAAGGTACTTTAAAAGCTTTTGTATCACCATCTAACAATTTTTCTTTTTATTTAAAATCCAAAGGTTCTTTGTACCGCTATAAAACAGAGGTCCGTAAAATTCCTGTTTGTGTAGACGGTAATTTTGTATGGAGACAAGAAGCAGGAATTGAAGTTTCAGTTGATATAATTTTTGATTATTTCCTTAATTTGTCAAAACTTGGCGAAGAAGATATTTTCACTCCTTCTGCAAAATTTTTGAATTATACATCACTACTTGCAAAAGAATTAGTGAAAAATCTTTATTTTAGACCATATGTAATTGAAAATGGTAATGAATTTTCAATAAAATATAAATTTTTAAATTTAAATGAACAAATAGAAGAACTTATTAATGCGCAAAAACTTCTTATGCCTGAAAATTTTGCTTTTGAAGCTGAAAATCTTTACGGCAAAGAGTTTGCAACAGAATTTCTAGATTACTTTGTAAATTATGTAGTATACAAGTTCATTTTCATTAAAGGTGCTGTTTTCAAAATTAATCCGGTTTTAAATTATTTTGTTAAAAATCAGCCTTTCAGAACTTCTAAAAACGAAGCCAATATTGCCAAAAGTTTGAAAGTTTGGTTCGATTCAATTGCCACAAGACGTTTCAGATATAGACCTCTTATAAGAATAGAAGAAGTTTCTCAAAGCGAATTTTCTATATGTATAGATATAGTAGATTCAAAAAGTCCTGATGTGCCTATAATGGAGTTTTCAGAACTTTTTATAGATCCTAATGAAAAAAAAGAAGGAATAAAAAAAGAAATTTCAGACCAGCTTTATCTTGCGGGCGCTTATTTTGAACCGCTTTACAGATATGCTTTCTCTGAAGGCAAAATGCCAATATTCCTTTCTATGAGCGAGCTTTTAATAGTTATTTCTCAACTGAGTACTATTTTGGAAAAGATTGATATAAATGTTCTCATCCCTCAAACTCTTAAAAATATTGTAGTGCCAAAAGCAGTAATAAGAGCTTATACAAAAGGTGGTTTTGACCTTATAGAAAATTTCACAAACAAAGCTGTAGGTACTTTTTCACTTGATGAAATTATGGATTTTTCATATGAGATTGCATTGGGAGATGAAAGTATTTCTAAAGAAGAATTTTTAGAACTAACAAAAAATGCCCAAAAACTTATCATGTATAAAGATAAATACATTTTGCTAAATCCTGATGATGTAAAAGATTTAATAAAAAAATTAAACTCGGTAGACAAAATTGAAATGAGCAATGTTAAATTGTTACACGGAGCGTTAACACGACAGCTGAACGGTTTTGAATTTGACTATGATGAAGCTTTTGAAAAAGCGATAAAAAATATTATTAATATACAAGACATTGATATTCCCGATAACTTGACAGGGACTTTAAGACCTTATCAGGTAAACGGATATAAATGGCTGTATTCCAACTGCAAAAAAGGCTTCGGCTCTTGTATAGCTGATGATATGGGTTTAGGTAAAACCATACAGGTTTTAAGTTTGGTACTCAAACTTAAAGAAGAAGGCAGCCTGAATCATCCGATTCTTTGCGTTGTTCCGACTACTCTTGCCGGTAATTGGGTTAAAGAATGCAAAAAATTTGCTCCATCCATAAAAACTTGTATGTATCATGGGTTGGATAGAGAACTCGATTTCAGCGCTGATATGATTATTACAACTTATTCGATTTTGCGTATGGAAATTAAAGACCTTCTAGAACATGAATGGTCAATAGTAGTAATCGATGAAGCACAAAATATCAAAAACCCTACAACAGCGCAAACAGTAGCGGTAAAATCGCTAAAAACACCTCACTGTATAGCTATGACAGGTACTCCGATAGAAAACAGGCTGAGCGAACTTTGGAGTATTTTTGATTTTGTTAATAAAGGATATTTAGGTGGTTTGAATGATTTCCAAAAACTTTATTCTAACCAAATAGAAAAAGAAAAAGATATTGAAGCCGCGCAAAGACTTAAAAAAGCCACATCACCATTCATATTGCGCCGCTTAAAAACAGACAAATCTATTATAGATGATTTACCTGACAAAATGGTTCTTGATGATTATTGTTATTTGTCTAAAGAACAAGCGGCTTTATATGAAAAAACTCTTGAATCAACAATGAAAGCTGTTCAATCTTCATCGGGTATAACTCGACGCGGAAATATTTTGAAATTGATTACATCTTTGAAACAAATTTGTAATCACCCTGCGCATTACACCAAATCAAAAACCGTAAAAATCGAAGAATCCGGTAAAATGGCTCATACTATTGAAGTTTTGCGAAATATTTTCCTTAATGATGAAAAAGCGCTTCTTTTCTCTCAATATAAGGAAATGGGCGAAATTCTCAATAAAGTTGTTCATGAAGAATTTAATATTGAACCTATATTTTTCCACGGTTCGCTGCCTCGAAATAAAAGAGAAGAGTACATAGACGATTTTCAGACAAATGATGATAAAAAACTGATGATTTTGTCGTTGAAAGCAGGCGGAACAGGGCTTAATTTGACAGCGGCAACAAATGTAATTCACTATGACTTATGGTGGAATCCGGCCGTGGAGAATCAGGCGACGGACAGAACTTATCGTATTGGTCAGGACAAAAATATCATGGTTCACCGTTTAATTACAATGGGTACTTTCGAAGAAAAGATTGACGATATGCTAAAAGCAAAAACAGAACTGGTTGATATGTCATTGTTCTCTGGCGAACAAAATATAACAGAACTTTCTGATAAGGAAATCCTTGAAATTTTCTCGCTTACGATTTAAACTTGCACTAAACTTAGAAAAAATAACAAGGAAACAATAATGAGAACTTTTGAGCTTAATATTATATCAACCGCTAAAAATTTTGCAAAAATCGGGTTAGCTGATTTAAAATCGGAATATGATATTAAATTAAAAGTAACTCATTCTCATACTAAAAAACCCGAACCTGCTGATACCTATTTGTGCAGTGCTATTGTATCCGAAGCAAACAAGACACGTTTAGAAAAGGTTAAACACTTATTCAGAAAAATGCCAAGAGTTGAAATAAGGAAAAAAATGATTGATTTTACCGGCGATACTATCGAGGATCTTGAAAAAACTCTTATAAAAACTGCAAAACTTGCTGTTGATGTATTTTCGGGAAAGCCTGTAAAAATCAATTAATGTTTATTTAAAAACTCTATCATAGCCTTGAGTGCAATCGAGCGGTGCGAAATCTGATTTTTTTCATCCATCGTCAATTCTGCCATAGTTTTTTGAAGCGTAGGAATCCAAAATATCGGGTCGTAACCAAAACCGTTCGTACCTTTTTGACCTTCAAGGATTTCACCCCTACAAATTCCTTCTGTGGTATAGAGTAGCTCTCCGTCAGAATTCACAAGTGTCATCACACAAACAAATTGTGCTCCGCGGTTTGAAATATTTTTTAAAGAACTTATCGCTTTTTCGATTCTTTTATCATTTGTTTCATCCCATCTGGCGGACATAACACCAGGATCTCCACCGAGTGCGTCTATCTGCAAACCGGAATCATCGGCGAGTGCGGGCAAATTCATAAGTTTTGCAGCAGCTTTTGCTTTTATTAAAGAATTATCAAAAAATGTTTCGCCATCTTCTATCGGATCAAATCCTAAAGGCGGACTAATTATTTCTATATCAAAGTCTTTTAAAACAGCCTGCATCTCTTTAACTTTATTGGGGTTTTGGGTCGCAAGAACTATTTTTTGCATTTTATACACCAAAACGTCTTGAACGGCGCGCAAATTCTTTAACTACATTTTCAAGTTCTTCAAGGTCAAATTCCGGCCAATATTTATTAGTGACATAAAACTCACTATACGCAATCTGCCATAGAAGATAGTTGCTAACTCTCTGTTCCCCACCTGTTCTGACAAGAATATCAGGTTCGGGAATACCTGCTGTATAAAGATTGTCACTTATAGTCTCTTTAGTTATTTCGTTCGGTTTCATTTCGCCTTTTTCAACTTTTTCGGCAATTTTTTGAACTGCATGCAAAATTTCATTTTGTCCGCCGTAATTTATTGCTATTTGGAAATTAATCCCTGTATTATTTACACTTTTTTCTTTTGCATCCTCAAGAATTTTTCTCAATTTTGGACTAAGCTGTGTCAAATCACCGATAGCTCGGACCCTAATATTCTTTTTAAGCATTTCCTTTAGTTCTTTTTTTAAAGTTTCATACATCAGATTCATTAAAAGAGAAACTTCTTCTTCGCTTCTATTCCAATTTTCGGAAGAAAACGCATAAACAGTTATATATTTTATACCCAATTCTTGAGCATCTGTAAGAGTTTTTTTGAGGGCATCCGCACCTTTTTTATGTCCTGCAGCACTAGGAAGCCCATGCAATTTTGCCCATCTGCGGTTACCATCCATAATTATTGCAATATGTTTGAGTTCTGATTTTTCTACAATTTCTTTTATTGAATAGCTCTGAGGTTTGTTCACTTTTTTTGTTTTCAGCATTCTCTAATCCCTGATATCATAAACCATAATTCATTATAGAACAAATAAAAAAATCAAGTAAATTGAAATACTAAAAGCATATCTTATGATAAACTTATCATATGATTGAAATTTTAATTTTATATATCTTATATAGAGAAACAAATACTCTTTATGGCATCCAAAAAACCATTAAAGAACGTTTTTTAC
>JAEWLZ010000239.1 GCA_023457295.1 Cyanobacteria bacterium OH_PDB_112 | reverse complement strand
TTGATCCTATTTCTGTACTTTTGCTTGGGACTTTTACATTTATATTTGGAATTTTGGTATCTACTTCAATAATTTTTTCGGGTTGTTGCAAATTACCGTTTGCAATGATTTTTTCATTTACGTTATCAAAAGATTTTAAAGAATCTAATGTTGTTTTGAGTTCAATATTTTCGTTATTTAAATTTCTTGTTGCAGAGTGAATTTCTTCAATTTGCTTTTGTTTACCGACTACAAAAGAGTACATTCCGAAAGAAAAAATCATTGTCATAGCCAAAACAAAAGACAAAAACTTGTTCAAATTAGCAAGTTTTAGGCTGCGCAAATTTCTGTATACAGGAAAATTTGCCTGTATGATTTTTGCCGCATCTAAACTTTTTTCGCCAACTTTATAATTATTTGCCAATTTAGTATTTGCCATATCTTTCTCCCTTAGATTCTTTTGGCTATTCGCAATTTTGCGCTTCTTGACGGAGGGTTTTGTTCTAATTCAAAACTCGTTGCCAAAACCGGCTTTTTGTTAACTAACTCTAATATCCTTGGCTCGCAAGTGCAAATAGGATTATTTGGCTCGCAATTACAATTAGAACTATATTTTTTGAAAGTCTGTTTGACTATCCTGTCTTCCAATGAATGAAAACTTACTATAACTATTCTAGCATCTTTTTTTAATAATGGAACAACTTTTTCCAAACTTCGTTGCAAATTTTTAAGTTCGTCATTCACTTCTATTCTTATTGCCTGGAAAACCTTTGTGGCTGGGTGTATATGCCCTGCTTTGAACGGAACGGATTTGCATATAAAATCAGCAAGTTCTTTTGTGGTTTCAAATTTTTTATTTTTGCGTTCTTTTACTATTTCTCTTGCTAAAGTTTTTGAAAATCTTTCTTGACCGTATTCTGAAAAAATTTTTATTAGACTTTCTTCCGTGTAATTATTTACAACGTCATAAGCTGTTTTTTCAATACTCAAGTCATAGCGCATATCAAGTCGGGAATTTTTTGAAAAACTAAAACCTCTTTCATCCGAGGTCAATTGATAATAAGATGCGCCCAAATCAAATACTATTCCTCCTGAAATCCCATTTATTTCAAGATCTGATAATATTTCCGGAATTCTTGAATAATTGCTCTTAAATATTTTAACGTTATCAAATCCTTTGAGTTTTTCTTTAGCGGCAGATATTGCGTCATTATCAACATCAGTTGAAATCAAAACTCCCTCAGGAACAATTCTTTTTGCTATTTCATAAGAATATCCGCCTCCACCGAGAGTTGCATCCACATAAACTTTTCCGGGAGCGCAATCCAGTCCTTCAATAATTTCATTAAGCATAACGGGATAATGTACAAAATTCACTATAAGCCCTCGCTATAATTAATTTGTTTGAAAAAATTTTCGGTTACACTTTGATTATATTTTCCGACTGTTGTAAAAGACAAAATAATATCATTTTCTGCATTTGGAGCTTCTACAACGCCAAGCATACCATACATTTTTGGAGCTGTGCCCCGTATAATATCAGCTTCGAACAAAATAAAAGGTATTTTTTGTTTGTTCATGGCTAAAAATGTTCCGTTACGAATAATTTTTAGATTTTCTATACGGATTGCCTGATATGTGAATTTGCTTATCAGGTTTTGCAAAATTTCTTTAATTTGTCCTGAGTAGAAATCTTCTTTTGAAATTTTTATTAATCCGTTAGAATCTATCAAAAAAATCTTTTGAGGTGATTTTTGATAATCTGCTTCAACAACTTTCATTCCAAAAAAATCAATCGCCTTTGATATTTCATAATCTTTTGATAGTCTTGAAGTGTTTATTACCTTATTTACGGATTCTATGTTTTGTTTTTGAGGAGTGGTTAGATTGTTGAAAAAATCCTGAAAAAACTTAACTCCGCCTACGGATTGAAAACCTATATACGCAAAAATAAGAATTATTATAGAAAAAATTCTTTTAAGACAACCCATTTTTTCACCTCATTCAATTACTCGTAAAAACTTGCTTAACATTATTATAATTTAAACACAGTTCGTTTTATAATTTTGTTAAGAAAATAAAGGATAAAAAAGTGGAAGAAAAAAAAGTTTGTGAGCTTAATTCTTATGAAATAGATCTAAATCTTGCAACACCTATGCTCAAGCAATTTTTGGAAATAAAAAAAGATTATGCCGATACTATTTTGCTGTATCGTATGGGAGATTTTTATGAAACTTTTTTCGAGGATGCCGTTTTTGCCGCAAAAGACCTCGAAATCACGCTAACAAGTCGTGAAGGCGGTGCGTTAGGGCGTGTCCCAATGGCGGGAGTTCCTGTTAAAGCCGCGGAACTTTATATTGCAAAACTTATAGAAAAAGGCCGTAAAATAGCCATCTGTGAACAAACTCAGGACCCTAAAGACGCAAAAGGACTTGTCGAAAGACGAGTTGTCAAAAAAATAACCGCAGGGACAATTACTGACTCAAATCTTTTGGACTCCGGTAGAAATAATTATCTTTGCGCTCTTTTTCAGGACAAAGATTCAAAACTTTTTGGGCTTGCGTATATTGATATTTCAACAGCAGAATTTAAAATTACAAAAGCTACTTTGGAGCAGTTGAAATCAGAACTGGCAAGGATTTCTCCTTCTGAAATTTTGATTCCCGTTAAAAAAATGAAACTTATGCCCTTTCAAGTTGTGCCGGAAGAAAAATTCGACGCGCCTAAAGAAATTTGGCAAAACTATAATTGTACAAAATGTGATACATCTGTTTTTTCAGAAGTTTTTGCTATTCGTAAAATAAAAGAAATTTTTAATATAAATTCAATAGAGCCCTTTGGAGGAAATGATTTTAGGCAGGGAATAATAGCAGCGGGCGCAATAATAGATTATATAGAAAAAACCCAGCTTGATAACATTCCTAAATTTGACGTTATTTCGCCTTATAGTCTTGAATCTTATGTAGCAATGGATAGTGCGACTCGCAAGAATCTTGAACTCAAAGAAACAATGCGTGATAAAAACAAAAAAGGTTCATTGCTTTGGGCTATTGACCGCACAAATACAAATATGGGCGCAAGACTGCTTTCTCAGTGGGTTCAGCAGCCATTGCAAAATGTGGAAGAAATTAAATCAAGACAAGAGAGTGTCAGCGAACTTTTGTGGAATACTCCTTTATGTTTGCGTCTAAAGTCGCTTCTTGAAAAAGTTTATGATATAGAACGTCTTGCAACCAGAGTTAGTAATGATTCTGCTAATGCCAGAGATTTCATTGCTTTAAAAGATTCTTTGCAAATTTTACCCGAGTTTGAAGTTTTGCTTGAAAATTCCGCCTCAAAATATCTTAAAGCTTTGTCTGAAGATAATTCTGATTTGTTTGATTTGTCTGAGATTATAGACAGAACAATTTTACCGAGTCCTTCTATTAATTTGCGTGACGGAAATTTAATAAAAGAAGGTGTTAACTCAGAATTAGACTATTATCGAGGACTTTTAACAGGCGGGGAAAATTGGCTTGAAGAATATGAAGCAAAAGAAAAAGAAGAAACAGGCATAAAATCTTTAAAAGTGTCTTGCAGTAAGGCATTTGGGTACTTTATAGAAGTTACTCATGCTAATTCGGGACTTGTTCCCGAAAGATACATGCGTAAGCAAACTCTAACAAACGCAGAGCGTTATATAACCCCCGAACTTAAAAAACATGAATCCGAAGTCCTTTCGGCTCAAAGTAAAACAATTGAAATGGAATATAAAATTTTCTGTGATTTGCGTAATTATGCCAAAGAGTTTGTGACAAAAATCCGTAAAACCGCTGAAGCAATTGCTGTGCTTGATGTTTTATTGTCTTTTGCTACTGTTGCATCAGAACAAAAATATACCTGTCCTATAGTTGATAATTCTGATGTTATTTCAATAAAAAACGGACGGCATGCTGTTATTGAGCAGCTTTTGCCTATGGGGAACTATGTTGCAAATGACCTTTATGTATCAAATAAGGAAGACAAAACAAGTTTTGTAATTCTTACAGGCCCTAATATGGCAGGAAAATCAACTTATATGCGTCAAAATGCACTTATTGTAATTCTTGCGCAGATAGGAAGTTTTGTTCCCGCCCAAGAATCACGAATTGGTGTTGTGGACAAAATCTTTACACGCGTCGGTTCAGTTGATGATTTGTCTACGGGGCAGTCTACTTTTATGGTTGAGATGAATGAAACTGCGCTGATTTTGAATTCGGCAACAAATAGAAGCTTTATCCTTCTTGATGAAATTGGACGAGGAACAAGTACCTATGATGGAGTAGCGATTGCCTGGAGTGTTTCTGAGTATATAGCCAAATCAATTTGCGCGCGTACGATTTTTGCGACACATTATCATGAGTTGAATGTAATGTGTAATGAATTTCCTCAAATTAAAAATTTTAGAATGACTATAAATGAGAATGATGAAGGAATAGATTTTCTGTATAAAGTTGTTCCGGGCGGAACAAGTCGTAGTTACGGAATTCAGGTTGCTAAAATGGCAGGTCTGCCTGATTCTGTTATTTCTCGTGCAAAAAATCTTATGAGTAAAATGCAAAAAGATTATGGTAAAAATTTGGACAAAAAATCCACCGCCAAAATCCCTGTAGGGCAACCTCAACTTGGGCTTTTTGATTAGTTTTTATCCCAAAATGTCTTTATCAAAACTGTATGGTAAAAGTTCTGAAATTTTAATTTCTTTAAAATTTTCGCCATCCTGTACTACAATAATTGCATCTTTTGAAAATTCTTTTATCCATTGTCTGCAAGCTCCGCAGGGATAACATTGATTAGCATTAGGGCTATAAATAGCTATTTTTGAGATGTCAGAATCTATACCTTTTGCAATTGCTGATGAAAGAGCATTTCTTTCTGCGCATAAAGACAGTCCATAACTTGCGTTTTCGACATTACAGCCTGTTATGATTTCACCATTTTTAAATAAAACAGCAGCGCCTACCAAAAAATTTGAATAAGGTGCATAAGCTTTTTGAGAAGCTGTTTTTGCCAATTCTATTAAATCTTTATTTTTCATAAAATCTCTTTCTTAAAAATAATTTATAATTTATTTTGAGATTTTTTCAAAATAAGTTCAATATAATTTATAAAAAACATCTATTTTGCGTAAAAACTATTTTTCGATGTTTTTAACCGCTGCTTCAACAAGCCCCACAAACAAAGGATGAGGTTTTTCGGGGCGTGATTTGAATTCCGGATGGAATTGTGATGCAACAAACCAGTCATTTTGAGGAAGCTCTATAATTTCTACAAGTTTTGAGTCAGGGGAAAGTCCCGCGAAAACAAGTCCTTTTTCGGATAAAAGTCCTCGATATTTGTTGTTTACCTCGTACCTGTGACGATGACGCTCAGAAATTACATCTGACCCATAAACTTTATGAGTCTTGGTATTCTTTTGCAAGTGGCAGTCATAAGCGCCCAAACGCATTGTTCCGCCATAATCTTGAACATCCTCCTGTTCTGACATAAGTGCTATTACGGGATGTTCACAGCTTTCATCAAATTCAGAACTGTTTGCGCCGTCAAGTCCTGCTACATTTCTTGCATATTCGATTACGGCACATTGCATGCCAAGACAAAGTCCCAAGAACGGAAGATTATTTTCGCGGGCATAACGTATTACATTTACTTTACCTTCTATTCCACGAATACCAAACCCACCCGGAACAACTACCGCATCAAGACCTTCAAGAACTTTTGCGGTTTTTTCCATATCAAGACATTCTTCTGCTGAGACAAATTCTATTTCAACTTTTGAGTTGAATTTAGCTCCCGCATGTTTTAAGGATTCGACTACCGAAATATATGCGTCGGAAAGCTTTGTATATTTGCCGGCAATACCTATTTTAAGGGTTTTTGCAGGGTTTTTTATTTTGTTAAGCATATCAGTCCACGCTTTTAAATCAGGTGCTTTGTCTTTTAAGTTAAAGCGTTTTAAAATCAAAGACGCAAATTTTTGAGCTTCAAGAGCAATCGGAACTTCATAAATTGTATTAAGGTCACGGCACTCTATAACAGCATCTGTGGCTACGTTTGTAAATAAAGCCAGTTTTGCTTTTTCTGTATCGGGAATAGACATTTGTGTTCGGCAAACCAAAAAGTCCGGCTGAACACCGTAGCTTCTGAGAGTATTTACGCTGTGTTGCGAAGGTTTTGTTTTAAGCTCTCCCGCTGTTCCAAGATAAGGTAAAAGAGTTACATGGACATAAATTACATTTTCCACACCGACGTCAAAACGAAATTGACGAATAGCTTCGATAAAAGGTAATCCTTCGATGTCTCCTACGGTTCCGCCGATTTCACAAATAAGAAAATCAGGATTTGACTTTGAAGCTTCTTTGATTCTGCTTTTGATTTCATTTGTTATATGCGGAATTGTTTGAACAGTTGCTCCGAGGTAGTCTCCGCGGCGTTCTTTGTTGATTACGCTAAGATAGACGCTCCCTGAAGTTACGTTATTTGCTTTTGAAAGGCTTGTATTTGTAAATCTTTCATAGTGCCCTAGGTCAAGGTCTGTTTCCGCCCCGTCATCTGTTACAAAAACCTCTCCATGTTGAAAAGGACTCATTGTGCCGGGGTCAACATTTATGTAAGGGTCAAATTTTTGGATTTTGACGCTGTAATTTCTTGCAGTCAAAAGCTTACCGAGAGAGGCGGCTACGATACCCTTTCCTAAAGAGCTTACGACACCTCCGGTCACGAAAATATATTTTGTACTCATTTTTTTTCCTCTAAAAATTTTAATGTATTTTGGGGACTTTGAAGAAGGAATCCTCTTCTTCAGGAGCATTTTTTAGAAGCTCCTCTCTTGTATTGCCATATTTTACTTCGTCTTCGCGCATAACATTAAAAAGCGGATAAGCATGCGCCATCGGCTCAACACCTGTTGTATCAACTTCATTAAGTTGATTAACATGCTTAATAACATCGCCTAGTTGTTTTGTGAATTTTTCTTTTTCTTCTTCGGTTATTTCAATACGTGCAAGTTTTGCAACGTGTTCAACATCTTTTTTGGTAATCACTTTAAATTCTCCACAATATCTATATTTACTTTTACCATGTACGGGATAGAATTTCCATATTTTAATAATTCTTCATTAACCCATTTTTGTAAGCAAATAAAATAGCCTGTTTCATACTTTCTGCCGATGCAATGTTTTTTCCTGCTATGTCAAAAGCTGTGCCGTGCGCGGGAGAAGTGCGGAGGACATCAAGTCCTGTTGTGACATTTACCGTTTTTTCCAAATCTAAAATTTTGACTGCGCAAAGACCTTGGTCATGGTATGTCGCAGCATAGCAGTCATAGGGCTGTCGCCCCCTTTTTTTATAAGCTTTAGCGGCTTTTGCAAATAACATATCCGCGGCGAAAACTCCTTCAATGTCAATTCCTTTTTTGCGAATTGATTTTATGGCGGGTAAGAATTCTTTTTGTTCTTCTTGTCCTAGTAAACCCTCTTCTCCTGCATGAGGATTTAGTCCGCAAAGGGCTATTTTAGGGAATTTTATTCCTAGTTTTTGTAAAGATTTGTGCAGTTTTTCAATTTCTTCCTCAATAAAATTTTTTGTAAGAATTGTAGGAACTTCTGCAATAGGAATATGTCTTGTTAAAAGTAAAACTCTAAAATTTTCGGTTACAAAAAGCATTTGAGCCTCTCCTTCTGAGGAAAGGTATTTGTTGAAAATCTCTGTATGTCCCGAAAAATTATATCCTGCAAGGTTTATGGCGGATTTGGAAATAGGGGCTGTGACAATACCTTGTATAATACCGGCTTGTGCAAGGTCAATAGCTTTTTTAACAGAGTTAAAAGCTACTTCACCACTTTCTTTAGAAGGTTTTCCGAAAAAGAATTTATATTTTGAAGGAATATCAATAAATTCAATATTTTCTGGTACTTCACCGAAAACATTGCGGTTTCCTATGATAATAAATTTTGATAAATCAATTTTTCTTTCCACTGAAAGTTCATAAAGAGCTTTTCGTGTAATTTCTGTGCCGATAGAGCAGGGATCTCCGAGAGTTATGGCTATTTTAGACATGTTGTTCAAAATACCTTAAAATATTCACAAGAGTTTTAGGATTGCCGAGATTTCCTGATTTTGTCACAATCCATTGAGCTTTATGGTCCATACATAAAGGAATTGCGGGTTCTACTTCGTCAATGATTTGAAGATTGCGACTGGAAATAGCATTACAGCATTTGTAAGATGTTTCACCGCCTACAAGTACAAGTATAACTTCTCTTTGCGCAACAACTTTTCGAGTTAAATCCGCAAGATAATCTGTTAAAAGTCCCGGTATTTTTTCTGATGTAAGACCTTTTTCCGCCAAAAAGTTTTTAACTTCTTCATTTTCAAATTGGCTGGCTTGTAAAACAACGGTATTTTTTTTGCCTAAATTATTTAAAATTCTCTCTGTTAAATCTTCATAAAGTTCGTCCAAAAGTTTATCCGGAGTAATTTTTATGAAGTAAGGGTCTAAATCTTCTTCTTCCTCAAGCTTTAGCATTTGAGTTTTGGTAATGTTTGTAGCAGAGCCTGATACCACCAAAATAGGCATTTCGGGAATTGTTTTTGCAATATGCTGATAATTTAAATCAGGAAACCATTCTTTTGCCAAAACTTGTGCTAAGCCAGCTGAACCGCAAGGCAAAATATTAAAAGAAGATTTACGAATAGCAAGTGCTACTTGTTCCATATCGGTAGTCGATAAAGAGTCTACAACTATTAGTTTTTTACCTTCATTTATAAGTTCATTCAATTCATGCAATATAGGGCCGGCACCTTTTCCTACGGTTTTAAATTCTATAAGCCCGACTAAAGATTTGTCTTCAATTTGAGATTTTAGCAAAGTCGGGATATGTGATTCAAAAATAGGGTTTCTGGGGTCACGTGCAAATTCGGTACGCTCAAGAGGCATACCTTTTAGAAGGTGATAGCCGCCTACGGTTGTTCTTGATTCTTGAGGGAAAGCAGGTAGGATTATCGCCGCATCGTAGTTTGTGGCTTCAAGTATTGCAAGAATTTCAACAGCTATATTTCCTCGAAGAGTAGAGTCGATTTTTTTGTAAATATATTCTGCGTTCAAATTATTCAAAAAGTTTTTAGTGGTGTCAAAAACTTTTTCAGCGGCACGTTCAGGCAGAATATTTCGGGTTTCTGTTGAAATTGCCCAAGCTTGTGAGAATTTATTATTGAATTCTCCTGTTGTGTCAAACAAAATTTGAGTATTACAGCCTTGCAAATAAAACTGTAAGCCAGTATCATTAGCCCCTGTAAGGTCATCTGCGATAATTCCGATTGAATCTGCTTGCAATGCCATTTTTTAACCCTGATCTTTTTTGCTGCCCAAAAGTCTTAAATTGCTTGCTCTGACAACTGCTCTTTCACGTTCTACACCGTCTTTTCCTGACCATTTGTCCAAAGCGAGTCGTCCTTCCAGTGCTATTAGTGACCCTTTTTTTACGTATTGCCCAGCTACTTCAGCTTGTTTATCCCAAAGCTCTACGTTGAACCAGTCTGTAATCTCACCGTTTTTTGACCATCTGCTTACGGCAATAGAAAAAGTCGTTTTAACTTTGCCTGATTCAAAATATCTCATTTCTGGGTCTTGTCCGGCTCTGCCTACTAAAATAACACTGTTTATCATAATTTTTCCTTTTTTGCCTAAACCAAAATTTCTCGGTAAGAGAATTATACACAAAAAAATATATTATTTAAAATTTTAAATTATATGATACGATATTAATGCAGGCAGAGTGGAGTTTCAAATGAGCAAAATACTTGTTATTGACGATGATTTGGCAATTCTTGAACTTATTAAAATAAATTTACAACTCATAGGACATGAAGTTTTTTGCGCGGATGACGGAATTAAAGGTTTTGCTCTTGTAAAACAAGAAAATCCTGACCTTATTATTCTTGATGTTATGATGCCAAAAGTTGACGGGTTTACCGTTGCCAATCGTATTCGAAACAATGAAAGCTCAAAAGATACTCCTGTTCTGATGTTGACAGCTCTTGGAATGATGAGCGACAAGACAAAAGGTTTTGATGCGGGAGTTGATGATTACCTTGTGAAACCTTTTGAAATTGATGAACTTAAGCTTAGGATAAGGGCTCTTTTGCGAAGAGCAAAATCTCTTCCCGAATCTTTGGGTAGGGGCGAAATTCAAACTATCGGGGATATTACCCTTATTCCCGAAAATTTTTCGGTTCAAATTCAGGAAGAAGAGGTTAAGCTTACTCCGATAGAATTTGATATTTTGAATATACTTGTTCAAAATCATGGTTCAACTGTCTCTTCTGGTAAACTTTTACAAGATATTTGGGGTTATCAGCCTGATGATGATGTTGAAACAATTAGGGTGCATATTCGTCATTTGCGCTCAAAATTACAAAAAATTACACCGAAGCAATATATTGAAACAATTTATGGAGGCGGTTATAGACTACTTCCTGAGGGTAAAAAATAACTATCCATTCAGAGAAACTTTCGGGGATTGAAAAAAACAGTTATTGAAATTAATTTGGGAAAAGGTAAAACTCCTGAGGATAATCATGAAGCAGAAAATAATCTTTTTTATAATTTTGGCAGCAGCCGCAATTTCTTTTTGGACTATGCGGGATGAAATTTTTGCCACTCCGGAGC
>JAEWLZ010000238.1 GCA_023457295.1 Cyanobacteria bacterium OH_PDB_112 | reverse complement strand
CCCACATAACACCTTAGCAGGGTGCCGCCTTCAGCCACTCGGCCACTTCTCCAAACAGTTTTTCTCTTTGTTAGTCTAACAAAAAGTTTTAAGATGTTCAAGTATTATTTTGCCCTGTTAAGCAAATCCAATTTTCACCATTTCCTTCTTCTATGTTTGTAGAAACAAGTTTTATGCAGTTTTCTTGCATAGCATCTAAAACATCTTGAGTTTTTTCTTCTATTATTCCGCTCAAAATTATAATTCCGCCAGGTTTAGTTATTCTTTTTAAATCAGGCATAATGTCTACAATAACATGGGCTAAAATATTCGCCACAACTATATTATAGCTTTTTTGAACAAGGCAGACAGTACCTTCTTCAAAATCACACTCAACTGAATTTATTACGGCATTTTCTTTAGAAACTCTAACAGAATCAGGATCATTGTCCACTCCAAAAACTTCTTTAGCGCCAAGCTTTTTGGATGCTATGGCTAAAATTCCTGAACCGCAACCAATATCTGCCACAGTGGAATCAGAGGTTACATATCTTTCAAGTTCTTTGATGCAAAGTCTTGTTGTGGGATGAGTTCCTGTACCAAAGGCAGAACCGGGGTCTAGTTCTATTTTTAGTTCATTCCCCGTGGCTGTATATTCAATCCAGGAAGGACAAATTACTATCCTTTCGCCTATTTTTTGAACATCCCAGTAATCCTTCCATTTCTCTGACCAACTTTCATCTGCTTCATAAGAAACTGAACAGCTCCACTCTCCCAAATCTTCATCAGTAAGTCCAAGATTTTTCAATAAAGTTCTTTTTTCGGAAAGTTTTTGATTAATTTCTTCCATTGAAAAAAATATTTCATTACTTTGGGCATAAGCTTTTATAATACCTTTGGCGTTTTCACGATTTATAAAAACATCTTCTGTAATAACACCTGAAAAGCCCAGCTCTGAAATCAAAAAATCAGAGGCGACATCAACTGCCTGATTATTAACTTTCAAAATGAGTTCGATGTATGACATTAAAGCTCTTGTACTACTCCCATTTTTCTAAATTTTTCATAACGCTCTTTTTTAAGTTTTTCTCCCGATTTTTTACCTAATTCTTTTAAAGCGGTTTTAATTGTATCGGAAATATTTTTAGCAGTTACCTCATGGTTATAGTGAGCTCCTCCGAGAGGCTCTTTTATTTCACCATCGACAATATCGAAGCCCATCAAATCTTTTGCGGTGATTTTTAGAGCGTCTGCCGCATCTGCCGCTCTGTCTGCACTTCTGTATAGAATTGAAGCACAACCTTCAGGTGATATAACAGTATAATAAGCATGTTCAAGCATATAGACTTTGTTTGCGACAGCAAGACCTAGCGCACCACCTGAACATCCTTCACCTGTAACTATGGCGACTATGGGTACAGTCATTTTTGCCATTTCTGCAAGGTTTACGGCAATAGCAATTCCTTGACCTGTTTCTTCGGCTTTAATACCCGGGTAAGCTCCCGGAGTATCAATCAATGTTACAATAGGAAGCCCGAAACGCTCTGCATGATACATAAGTCTTAAAGCTTTTCGATAACCTTGAGGTTGTGGCATACCAAAATTGTAAATAAGGTTTTCTTTAGTATTTTTACCTTTTTGAGTGCCGATAAGCATAACAGGTTTTCCGCCGATAGTACAAACGCCGCCTATAATAGCTCTGTCATCTGTTCCTTCTCTGTCGCCATGAAGTTCAATAAAATCATCGCAAAGAAGCTTTGTATAGTCCAAAAAATTGGGTCGCATAGGATGTCTTGCTATTTGAAGCTTTTGTGAAGGTTTCAAATTGGCATAAAGTTCCTGTTTAAACTCCAAAGCCTGTTGAGTCAAAGTCTCAATTTGAGAATCTAAGTCCATACCTGACTCTTCACTTAAATTTTTAAGCTCTGTAATTTTATCTTCGATTTTATATAATTGTTCCTCAAAATCAAGAGGAGCGATAGTTCTTTCCATAATTACCTCTTTTTGTGTATTTGCAATAATTTACTTACAGTGTTTTTAAGGTCTTTTCTTGCGCTGACAATATCAATTTGACCATATTTCATAAGATATTCCGCCGTTTGGAAATCCGCGGGAAGTTTTTGACGAATGGTTTGTTCAATTACTCTTCTTCCTGCAAAACCAATGCGAGCTCCTTGTTCAGCTAAGATTATATCACCTAAAGTTCCGAAGCTGGCTGTAACTCCTCCGAAGGTGGGTTCTGTCAAAATTGTCATATAAAGCAATTTTTCATCATTCATACGAGATACTGCACAGCTGGTTTTAGCCATTTGCATAAGACTTAGTGCACTTTCCTGCATTCTTGCCCCGCCTGATGCTGTAAATACAATGACAGGAAGTTTTCGTTCAAGTGCAGCTTCGATTATGCGGGTAATTTTTTCACCGACAACACTTCCCATACTTCCGCCCATGTATTCAAAATCCATTACAGCAAGGGCGGTTTCCTCTCCGTCAATTTTTCCGAAACCTGTTATTACTGCATCATTAAGACCGGTTTTTTCTTTTGCGGCAATTTGTTTTTCGCTATATGGCGATGTGTCAACAAATTTTAAAGGGTCTGCAGATGAAATATTTGCATATAATTCTTCAAAAGTGCCTTCATCGACAAATTGTTCAATTCTTTTTTTGGCGTTTATTCTGAAATGATAAGTGCAGTGCGGACATACCATAAGATTTTTTTCCAGTTCTTTGGTGGGAATGCTTGCATTGCAATTGAAGCACTTTGACCAAAGTTTTGATAAATCATCATCTCCGATAGGCTGATGTGCTGCTATTGCGGCTTTTTTCTTTCTTTCTTCAAACCAATCTTTTATACTCATACTTTTTCCTCATTTTTCTTTTTCATTTTTTCTTCTTTTTCGCGTTGTTTTTCATTCTGTTTTTGAAGTCTTTTATAGTTTTTAACTTTTAGTTTATCAAACTCAACATCTGAGTTTTCTGAACCCACAAGCATGTTTATGCCCATAGCTGTTCTTTTCCATAATGTATCATACGAGAAACAAAATTTAAAATCTTCAGGTCCGTATTTGAAATATAATCTGTTTTCCGCCAAAAATCTTTCATCAAAATTATCTTTGAGTAAATTTATAGTATTAGCGGCACCTATTGTTAATTTTTTAGTAAATTGATACTCATACCCTAAGCTTACACTTTGTTTTCCTAAGTAATATCTATCCCAAGCGAAAGGTGATTCACCTTGCATTCCTGACATATAATAAGCGGAACGAAGTCTGAATTTTTCGTTAGGAGTATAGGTGAAAGTCGGTCCTGTTCTTACAATGGTGTAGGTTTGTCCTGTACCGTATTGGTTAATATCGTATTGAGCTAAGACATTTAGTTCTGCCTTATCTTTTATTTTCCAAAGAGGTTTTTGCGGCATAAATTCGCCCTGAGCTTTCAATTTTAATGTGCTCCAACCTTCATTGTGGTTGGGCAAATTTCTCATTGCATTAGAAGAATTCATCCTCCAGTCACCGGCAGAACCTACCTGATAATCCGATGCAATTGCTCCTGAGAATTTGTAATTATAAGTAAGCTTTAAATCATCAAGTTGTTTTGAGTCACGGAATGCCAATTCTCCAAAGCGATATGGCATTTTTCCTCCCATAAACCAGTCATCAACGAAAGCATTTGATGCATAATTAAAGGCAAATCTTTGATCTGAAAATTCTTGTTTACCTCTTAGAATCCACTTTTCCATAGGAGTTCCGTAAGCAAGTTCTGTCAAATTTGTATCTGTTCTAAATCTTGCTATTCCCCCTACTCCAAGACCTCCATTACCTGTTCCGTTAGTTTCTCCTGAACTGCCATACATCAAAAGAGGTGAAAGCTTGATAGTACTGCTTTTGGGTCCGTCAAATAAGAAACCAGGTCCTAAAAATAACCCCATTTGTCTTATAAAGCCCACTTCTGGTAAAGATGTTTCCATTTCTCCCATATTACCGTCAGCAGAAGCAACAAATTTTGAAAAAGTAGCCATTTTCTTTTTATTTTTGAAAATACTTGCCCCTTTCATGGTAATCATATTTCGGTCTTTTCCTGATTCAATAACTATTTCTTTTGCTTTAATTTTGTAAGAAACAGGCGGGTGTCCTGATATATATTTAGGTGATTTAACAAGTTTTTGCATTCTTTGATCATCCAAATCTTCAAAGCCTGAATGAATACCTGATGTTTTTGCTATATAGCTGAAACCTTCTGCGAATTTGGCGTGTCCTTTTAAAAATTCCATATCTTTCGAATAGACATAGCCTTCCCTTGCAACGACTTTAATCATGGAGTTTCCTGTTTTTGGATTTGCCATAAAACTTGTATTTTTATTTAAATCAACTCGCATAAAACTGCCGTATACCACAGCATTATTTTTAAGTACTCTGACGTTTCCTTCTGCGATAAGTTCGTTTGTATCACGATAGAAAGTTATTTTGTCAGCTTTCATTTTTGATAATTTATCAGCGGATATTACAACAGCATTTCCTGTGGCAACTACTTTATCTTCATCTCTGAAATAATCCATATGGTCGCTTATTATTTCAACTTTATCCTGTTCTTTTTCAGTTTTTTCATTTTTTTTATTTTTAAATATAGATTTCTTTTTAACAGAAGGTTTTTCCGGTTCTGTTGTAATTGGCTCTATTCCCATAGGTAAAAATCTTTCATTATTACCTTGAGGAAATGCTTGAGGCATCCCGAGCATAGGGTTAAAATTAAAATCATTTATATCTGCAAGACAAGATGTCTGAACAAACATTAATGTAATTATTGTAAGGTTAAATATTTTTTTATGCCGCATATTCAAAATTTATCACCTATGTTTTTTGTTACCTTATATATCTGAGAGGATTTACGGGACGACCATTTATCCTGACCTCAAAGTGGCAGTGTGGTCCCGTGCTGTATCCTGTTGAGCCTTCTCTTCCTATGGATTGACCTTTATGCACCATAGAACCTTTTGAAACCGTAAAACTACTTAAGTGCGCATACAAAGTTGTTATGGAGTTTCCATGCACATTACCGTGATCAATAATAATAACTTTTCCGTATCCGCCGTACCAACCCGAATAAACTACTTTCCCCGTGTTTGCAGCCCTTATTGTTCCGTGGTTAGGTCCTCCAATATCTATACCTGTATGGAATTTTCTTGAATGAAAAATAGGATGGACTCTCCAGCCGAAAGGAGATGTGATGCCGCCTGATATAGGACGAATAAATGCTGCTGATTGAGTATAATTTTCAACAGTTTGATTTTTTTGCAAAAATCTTGAAATGCTTTCAGATTGCTTTTCTAATTCTATTTCCGACCTTTCGTATGTTGCCCTGTCAGTTCTTAGTCTGTGAATTAGCATTTCACTTGTTTCTATTGATTCTGCAATTTGTTGTTTACGTTTGTTTATTGTTTTTATAGTACAGACAAGGTTCATTTGTTCTTTTTCTTTGCTGTTTTTTAAATAAGAAAGTTTTTTAGCTTTCGATTGCATATTGGTTATTACTTCTCTGTCTTTTTCTACGAGTTTTTGCTGAAAATACATTCTGTCAATAATTTTGCTTACGTCTTGAGAGTCAAACAAGACATTTAAAAAACTGATATAAGAACCTTTATAAATATTTACAAGTCTTTCCGATGCCAGTTGTTTTACTTGAGAATATCCGTCAATTGTTTCTGCCAAATCTTGTTCAATTTGGTCTAAATGCTGTTTTGAGGCGTTTAATCTATAAGCTGATTTGTCAAGATCTTTGGAAGCTTGTTCAAGTTTTATTTGACTTTTATAAAGTTTGTTTACTTCCATTTTTTCTTTTCGCTTTAAAACAGCAATTTTTTTATGAGTGAAAAGCTTTTTCTTTTCAAGCGCATTTAAAGAAGTTTGTACTGAATGTTCATTTTGATTTGCGAAAACTTTACATTCTAAAAAGCCCGGAACTAAAAGAACGAGTAGTACAAGGCACTTTATTAAGAGCTTTATATAATAATTCATCATAATTTGCTAATCTAACTGTTAAACTAGTGAACAAATAAAGGTAAAAGCATTACTCCAAGAGTCCAACTAATGAAACAGATCATTAAAATTATGATAATTATTTTTTGATTATTTCTGAAAAATTCCATTTTTCCCCTCGGCTCTAATTACCCAATACAATTGTACCCTTAACAAAAAATTAGTTCAACTTTGTTACAACTGCTTCACTTACAATGTCTGCAACGGTTTTATCCAAAGAATCGGGAATTATTTTATCAGGACTCAAAATTTGAACACTTGATGCTAAAGCTTCTGCTGCTTTTAACTTTATTTTATCGTCAATAATCTTAACATTTGACGATAAAATACCTTTGAAAATCCCCGGGAAGACAAGAGAATTATTGATTTGATTTGCAAAATCGCTTCGTCCTGTCGCTACAATATAAGCTCCGGATTTTTTTGCATCATCAGGCATAATTTCAGGATTTGGATTGGCAAGAGCAAAAACAATAGGATTTTTTGCCATAAGTTTTATCATTTCTGATGTTAAAACTCCTTGAGCGGAGAGACCTACAAAAATATCCGCATCGATTATAGCATCCTTTAGGCAACCTTTTTGACCGGCTAAGTTAGTTTGTTTTGCAATTTCTTCAAGATAAGGGTTGTTTCCTTCTCTTCCTTGATAAACAATACCGATAATATCGGTCATAATAATATTTTTAATTCCGTACGCAAGAAAAAGTTTGCAAACAGCAATTGCCGCAGCTCCTGCTCCCGAAAAAACGACTTTTATATCCTCTTTTTTTCTTTGAGTCAATTTAAGAGAATTTATAAGTCCTGCCAAAACTATTATGGCAGTGCCATGTTGGTCATCATGAAAAATAGGGATATTCATATCCTTTATTAATTCTTTTTCAACATCAAAGCAATCGGGCGCGCAGATGTCTTCAAGATTTATGCCGTAAAATGTCGGTTCAAGTGCTTTAATTATTTTTTTGAATTCTTCAATATCTTTTGCGTTAATACATAATGGTATAGCATCTACATCTCCAAAAATTTTAAAAAGTGCCGATTTTCCTTCCATTACAGGTAAAGCCGCATCAGCGCCGATATTTCCGAAACCTAAAACAGCGCTTCCGTTTGAAATTACACCAACAAGTTTTGGTGATTTTTCTTTTGTTATTTGTCTTATAACGCCTCTGGTTAAAAAATGCAATTTTACTGAGGCAGACTTGATATCATCGGGTAAAGACGAAATATCCGGTTCGCAAAAATCCTTTGCTTTTGAAGGTATTTTAGTGTTTATGTCAGAAGTATCAATATCTTCTTCAATTAAATCAATGTCAAAAACAGCAAAAGTCGGGCTCAGACTTTCTAAAATCCTTTGAGTGGGAACTTTAGAATGTTTTAAAATAATAGGGTAAGCATCAAAGCCTTTTTCTCGATATGTGTCTGATTTTTTTTCAGCTTCGGCTTTTTTATTTTCAAAAGCAACAATGGCAATAGAGTTTGCCTTGTTGGTCAATTCCATTGCCATTGTTATATCATTTTGTATTTTTAAACAGCATTCCCCTACACCCGGAGTGTAAACGAGGGAGAGGTCTTTTTTTGAGGTTATGGGTAATTTTGTTTCAATTCCCCAACCCATAAAAATTACTCTTCAGTTTCTGCGATAGTTTCAACTTCTTCTTTGATAATTTCTGAAGCTGTAACAACAACTCCCAAAGAAGCTGTAACTTTTGTAGAAATTTTTACTTTTAAAGCAAATTCGCCTACATGGTTAATCGGTTTTTCAAGAGTGATATTTCTTCTGTCAACTTCAATAGAAGATTTTTCAAGAATAAGTTCTGCAAGTTTTTTAGTTGTAACAGCGCCGAACAATTTTCCTGATTCGCCAGCTTTTGCTTCAACTGAAATAGAACCCAAAGACTCTATTTTTGAAGCTTTGTCCAAAGCTTCCTGATGAAGTTTTTCAGCTTTAGCTTTAATTCTTTGAATATTTTGTTCTCTATTTTTCATAGCACCTTTAGTTGCCGCTTCTACAAGATTTTTTGGCAATAAGAAATTTCTTGCGTAACCGTCTTTTACTTCGACGACATCGCCTTCTTCACCTAAAGATTCTATTGTTTGTTTTAAAATAACTTTCATTTTCATCTCCTAGTTGTACTTTTCATGATGCAGAATCTAGTCTACTACAAACAAAAAAATTGTGAAATCCTTTTTTGTTACAAGTTTTTAATAAAAGCCAACGGAAAGATAAAGTGTTTAACAATTTTTGCCGATAAGACGAATATATGTTCATTTTTCGCCTTATTTTAAGTAGTGAAACGAAGAAGCAATCTCAGGCTAAAGAGATGCTGAAATAAATTCAGCATAAAGTATCAAAGAAAAAGTTAAGTGTAAAGGTATACAAAACGTGGGTATCTCGTCAAATCAAGCAAGATTTTTATCTCTAACCTCAAGGCAAGTTGATCTAGAATTTAGAATCCAGCAAATTTGTCAAAGACGTTTGCGTCTTGCATCAGAACTTGAGAATGTAGCGACGAGCTACAACAATAAGATTTCTAATAGACAATTGTATACTATGAATACAAGCAATAGTGGGATTAGTAACATGTATTTGGATCCAAATGGCGGAATTCATGGTATTCTCGACCCAAATAATTTGCAATATGGTGCTGTAATAAAAGCCCGTCAAGGTTCTTTGCAAGGACAATGGACAGGAATGACTTTTGCTCCTTCAGGAGATACGGCTTTTAATATTTGGAATAGTGGAGGAACAATAACTTTTAGTGAACTTGGATTACCTCAAACAGCCTCTCAACATCAGGTGTTGGACGCTGCTCTTCGCTCAGGATTGATTGGTTTAGCGGTAGGGGCGAATGAATTTACTCAAACAGAAACTCCTGTATATAGTTCTTCTGGGTCAGCTTATCAAATGGAACTTAAAGATTGGCGTACTGTACCGGCTCTTGCTGATGAGCTCTACAATGGCGATGATGTTGATGCTGAAAACAAATATGACAAAACTATCGAAGAAATCAACGCGCAAGACAAAAAACTTCAGCTCGAACAGACATCTATCGAAGTTGAATATAAAGCTGTTTCTTCAGAAAGAGAATCCGTCAAAAAAATCCTCGACCAAAATGCTCAAAGTTCTTTTAAATATTTTAGTTAAGGTCATTCTGAGCAAATCTACCTTAACATAACTATGTGAAATGACTATTTCTTCTCAAATAAAGCGACTGTCTCAATATGGTATGAGTGGCAAAACATATCGACAGGCTGTGCCGATTTTAGCACAAAGCCTTTGTTTGCAAGTTCTTTTGTATCTCGAGCGAGTGTTGCGGGATTGCAGCTTACATAAATAATATGTTTGCTTGAAAGATTTGCAACTGACTCGATAGCTTCCTTATCACAGCCTTTTCTTGGCGGGTCAATGATTACCACATCAAATTT
The DNA here is from genome assembly GCA_023457295.1 of Cyanobacteria bacterium OH_PDB_112. Lineage (GTDB taxonomy): Bacteria > Cyanobacteriota > Vampirovibrionia > Gastranaerophilales > CAJFVJ01 > JAEWLZ01. The sequence continues at coordinate 870 of JAEWLZ010000238.1, read as the reverse complement.
TTGATTTAAAATCTGCAATTTGTTAAAGATTTTTTTTGCATCACCTTCCAAAACATCAATATTTTCGATGACATTCATTTTGATATTTTCTCGGCAATCTTCAACTGCTTTAGGGTATTCTTCTACCGCCGTAATTTTTTTTGCAATTTTACTCAAGTAGATTCCGAAAGTTCCTACTCCTGAATATGCATCAAGGATTTTGGGACTTTTATGATGTTTTAAAATAATTTCTTCGACTGTTTCCAAAATATTTTGAGCGGAATCAATATTTACCTGGAAAAAACTTCCTGATGAAATTTTATATTTTATACTTTTAATTTTTTCAATAATATAATCTTTTCCTGCTATAAGTTCAGATTTTTTGCCTGCTATTTTATTAGTTTTTTCAGAATTGAAATTCAGCACGACCCCTACTACTTGAGGAAATTGTTTATAAATTGCTTCTGCCAAAGCTTGGGTTTGAGTTCTTACTTTTTTATCATTAACAACAATTGTGGCTACAAGATTTTTTTCCGCTTTTGAATATCTCACGATAAAATGACGTAAAGTTCCTTTGTGCTTGAGTTCATCATAAGCAGATATTCCTAGTTCCTGAGCCTTATCGCGCAAAAATTGTATAACATCGTCAACTATTGCTGGCTGAATAGGGCAATGTTTAATATTTACTATTTCATGTGTGCCTTTTTTGTAATATCCCGCCAAAATTCTTTTTGAAACTTTTGTTTGTCCTAAAGGATACTGGATTTTGCATCTATATCCTTTTGTGGTGGATGCGGGCATGGTGGGACGTACTTTTAGGTCTATTCCTGCAATTTTTTTTAGGCAGTCTTTTACTATTTCTTGTTTGGCTTCGAGTTGATAGTCATAACT